>JAPHQX010000022.1 GCA_026196035.1 Gammaproteobacteria bacterium | reverse complement strand
TTTCATGGTGGATATTGCCGTACCCCGAGACGTTGAACCAGAGGTCGGTGAACTGGATGATGTTTACCTGTATACCGTTGATGATTTACAGGAAATTATTCAGGACAATCTGGAATCTCGAAAACAGGCGGCCGAGCAGGCCATCGAAATCATCCACGCTCAGGTGGATAATTTTCTTAACTGGCAACGCACACTGGAAGCGGTTGATGTGATTCGTGAAATGCGTGACTGTGCTGAATCACTTAGCAACGAAGTGATGGATAAAGCCATGAAACAACTGGCACAGGGCAAAAGCACAGAACAGGCCATGCAGTTTCTGGCACATACTTTAATGAATAAATTTTTACATCAACCGAGTATTCAATTACGTCAGGCAGGCCAGGACAGTCGTCATGATCTGATTGAATTTGCACGTCAACTTTTTCTCGGTAAAGATGCCGATAAGACTGAAGATAAGAAATAATTTTATATGAAAGACACCATTGTAAGTAAACTGGAAAACCTGCAGGAACGCTACGAAGAAGTGGGTATGCTACTGGGCGATCCGGAAATTATTTCTAACCAGAACAAGTTTCGTGAATTGTCGATGGAATATTCACAACTTGAACCTGTAAGCAAAACATTTACTGACTACTGCAATGCACAGGACGACTTAAAAACCTCTGCCGAAATGCTTAAGGACAATGATCCCGAACTAAGGGAAATGGCACAGGAAGAGCAGAAGGATGCACAGCAACGGATTGAAGATCTGAGTATAGAATTACAGAAACTGTTACTGCCAAAAGATCCTCACGACAACAGCAATATCTTTCTTGAAGTACGTGCCGGCACCGGTGGCGATGAAGCCGCTATTTTTGCCGGCGATCTATTTCGCATGTACAGTCGTTATGCCGAGAATCAGCGCTGGCAAGTTGAAATATTAAGTGAAAACCTGGGTGAGCACGGCGGTTATAAAGAAATCATTGCTCGTATTGTCGGCACGGGTGCTTACTCACGATTAAAATTTGAATCTGGCGCTCATCGAGTGCAACGTGTTCCCGAAACCGAATCACAGGGTCGCGTACATACTTCGGCAGCAACCGTGGCAATTATTCCTGAACCCAGTGAAATGGAAGAGATCACCATCAATGCAAATGATTTACGCATCGATACTTACCGCGCATCCGGTGCAGGTGGTCAGCATGTTAATAAAACCGATTCTGCCGTACGCCTGACCCACATTCCAACCGGCACTGTGGTGGAATGTCAGGATGAACGTTCACAACATAAAAATAAAGCCCGCGCCATGTCATTATTGCAGGCCCGTATTGTCAATGCCGAAAAAGAAAAACAACGTGCCGAACAGGCACAGACACGTAAATCACTGGTCGGCAGTGGTGACCGTTCTGAACGTATTCGTACTTACAATTATCCTCAGGGACGGGTGACCGATCACCGTATTAATTTAACGCTCTATAAACTCGATGAATTTATGCAGGGCGAGTTGAATCAGGTGATTGACCCACTAATTAATGAATATCAGGCTGAACAGCTGGCCGCCCTTTCAGAACAGTGATCATTTCCGAGCTGTTATCTGAAGCCACTGGCTTACTGGAAAGCAGCTCGGACTCTGCCCGGCTGGATGCTGAAATCCTACTCTGTCATCTACTACAAAAAGATCGTGCCTATCTAATTACCTGGCCTGACAAAGAGCTTGATTCACAAACAGCTGAAAGCTTTCAGCAGCTTGTGCAACGTCGCCAGACAGGTGAGCCTGTTGCCTATATTATCGGACAAAAGGAATTCTGGTCACTGAATCTCAATGTTAATCCACACACATTGATTCCGCGCCCGGAAACAGAATTGCTGGTGGAATACATTCTTCAGCACTATCCCGCAGACAGGGATATCAAACTGGCAGATCTGGGCACAGGCAGTGGAGCCATTGCCCTGGCACTGGCCAGTGAACGAAGCCAATGGCAGATTATTGCAACAGACCAGTCAAATGAAGCCATAAAAACCGCCGAGCATAATGCCGCACAACTAAAGCTGAATAATATTGAGTTTCGCCAGGGCTCCTGGTTTCAACCGCTGGCAGATGAAGCCTTCGATATTATTGTCAGTAATCCACCCTATGTTGCCGAGCATGATGAACACCTGACTCAGGGTGATGTCCGCTTTGAACCTCAATCAGCACTCGCATCGGGTGCCGACGGCCTGAATGATATTCGACTGATTGCTGATCAGGCCCGCCAGCATCTTCATGCTGACGGCCTGTTAATTATTGAGCATGGTTATGATCAGAAGGATAAAATCTTCGATATTTTCAACTCCCTGGGCTATAAAAAGATCCTCCAACTGGCAGATATAGCTAAAAAACCAAGGGTTACACTGGGTTATTCGCCTATATAAATCAATAACTTAAAAACTTTATAAATAATTTATATGGTTTTTATCGTTGATTTCAGACGATCATCAATATTGGCTTGCAATTTCTCTGATTTTCTAATAATTTAGAAGCATGAATGATCTAAATGAAATGATAAAAACCAGAGAAATTCGTTTCTGTCATCTGCACCCTGATACCAATCAGGCCAGAAACGCGCTACTTCTTCTCAGTTATGCTGACGGTATAGTCGATATTCAGTTTATCGACGAACTCTGCATTTATGTCAGCTATGATATTCGTTTAGTCACCCTGCAGGCCATTGAAGGTATACTGACACGCGTTGGTTATCATCTGGATAATCGCCTGATTAATCGCATGAAACGCGCCCTGTTCACCTATTCAGAAAATACTCAAAGAGATAACCTGGGTATAGAAGAAGACAAAACTAATAATACAACCCGAGTATTTATTAAACGTTACGCCAATCATCAACATAATTGCCGTGATAAACGCCCGGAACACTGGCGTAAATACCTCTAATTACCTCTCTCTTTTTATTCTTTACTATTAGATGTTTTTTCGTTATCCGATAAAGCTGTTAACATTCAGTATATGAATGACGAACAGTTACTTCGCTATAGCCGACAAATTTTACTGCCACAATTTGGCATCGAAGGTCAGCAGCAGTTACTCGATGCACATGTGCTGATTATCGGTCTGGGTGGGCTGGGTTCGCCGGTGGCCATGTATCTGGCCGCTGCCGGTGTCGGCCAGTTAACACTGGCTGATCATGATGCTGTTGATCTATCTAATCTTCAAAGACAGATTATTCATCGCACCCATAATATTGGTCAGGCAAAAGTTGAGTCCGCAAAGGAAAATCTTTTACAGATTAACCCTGATATTAAAATAAACTGTGTTCAACAGAAACTTGCTGAAGCCGAAATGGATACTCTGGTACAACAGGTTGATGTCGTTGTTGATGCTACGGACAATTTTCCAACCCGCTTTGCAATTAATAAAATCTGTTTCAAAAATAAAAAACCACTGGTATCAGGTGCTGCCATTCGCATGGAAGGACAGGTGAGCATTTTTGATATGCGTGATACAAACAGCCCCTGTTATCATTGCCTTTATGATGAAGAAGGCACGATCGCAGAAACCTGTAGTGAAAACGGCGTGATGTCACCGATGGTTGGCATCATTGGCAGCATTCAGGCACTGGAAACCATTAAGCTGATCAGTAACACAGGTGAACCGCTCACCGGAAAATTATTAATCACCGATGGCATGCATCAGGAATGGCGCAGCATGAAACTACGCAAGGACCCCGACTGTCCCGTTTGTAGCAAAAGATAAAATATGAAATCCATACAATTACCACGAACAATAGTTAACAAGCTGCTGACTCAGGCACAGCATCATTCAGACATTGAAGTTTGTGGCCTGATTAGCGCCATAGAAGGCAGGCCTGTAAAAGTTTACCCTGTAGATAATATTTCATCTGACAAACAGCATTTATTTGAAATGGACCCTGGTAAACAGATTCAGGCAATCAAGGATATGCGTGAAAATAATGAACAACTATTTGCCATTTATCATTCACACCCAGCGACATCAGCCGAACCTTCTGTAAAAGATATCGCTCAGTCAAACTACCCTGAAACTCTATATTTGATTATTTCCCTTAGCACCAAAGGTGTTCTGGAAATAAGAGGCTTTTACATTAAAAATAATAACATCGAGGATGTTGAATTAATTATATAAAGATCAAGTCTTCGCGTTAACCATGTATCTAATTGATTTATAGCCCATTGCCATCTATAAAATTAGAATACTTATAATAACTCTGGCCTGGACCCTGGCAACCACGACAATAATTCTCTATGGCAACCATCAATTCTGAAGAACTGGATTTCTCACTTTCCGGAAAAAGCGATCATTACACATCCCACCTTGCTCAGGTGACTGTCAGAAAAGGCAATAAAATCATTACCACCGAAGATATTCATAATGAGCATGGTGTATTGCTACTTAGAAAAGGCGCCGTACTGAATGACAAAGCTGCACAAAAAATAATTAACCATAAGCTGGTCAACCCCATTGAAGAAGACATTGCCATAGAAAGAACACTTAACGGCAAACAGATGGCCGAACATTTTATTGCCTTACAGGATAAATATCCGGACATCAAACAAATCAATGAAGCACATCACTTTGAAAAGGAGATAATCGATCTATTTACCAAAAGACGATTACCACCCGTATTATTCCAGAAGCTGACCATATTATATGAACAGCTGCCAAAGAGTTTTGAGAAAGCTTTATTTAGTGCATGGCTAAGCTCGCTAATAGCAGACAAGATGAATCTCAACCATTACGATATATATGATGTTTTTATAGCTGGGCTTATTCATGATCTCGGCTTTATACATCTTGATCCGGAAATTGTTCTTGCCGATAGAGAATTAACACCTGCAGAATGGCGCACAATTCAGAGTCATGTGGTGGTTGGTAAAATCGTCATTGAAAGCATACCGGACATATCAAAAAATATTGCTAGAGCAGTCCTCGAGCACCATGAAAACTGTGATGGCTCAGGCTACCCTACAGCAAAAATGCAAAAGGATATTCTACCCATCAGCCATATCATATCTATGGTAGATAGCATTTATGCCATACGCACAAATCAGTTTGAAAAAGAAGGACGCTCACTGGCTGATATATTTCCCTATTTACAACTCAATTACACCACTCATTCACTTGAAGTTTACCGTGCAGCTTACCGGATCATTAAAGATGCAGATCTTACACATAGCCATCTTAACTCCCATGGTAGCCTGGAAAAATATACCGCAAACATCCTTAATCGATCTGAAATCATTCATTGCATAATTCCTGATCTTGTTAAGTCCCTGGAGAATCTGCTCGACATCCAGCAATATCAGAATAATAAAAATGCCCAGACTATTATTTCAGTGACCACACGTATGCTAACAATGCTAACTATGTCGGGATTACTATTTGACACTCACATGCAATGGCTAAGTGACATGGCCAATAAAGCAAAAGACAATATCCTGGATGAACTCAATCAGAATGACCTGATGTTACAGGAACTCAACTGGCAATTACGCAATACACACCGCTTTCTTAAGTTATTTTCTGAGGATATTACAGATACAAACGAAAAAGAGCAGCTCAGCCTTGATCAATCCATTAGCAACCTGGAAAACTGCCTTGATAAATTGAATAAAGTCGGAGCAGAACAGCAGTGACCCCGACTTTATTAAATAATTACAAACGATAAATTAAATTCAATTGCAGAGAATCAATCTCATCACGAATAACATATTCACCACGTAAATCCAGCCGGCTATTGATTCCGAAACTGAGACCAGCACCTACCATTAAACCACTATCATCGCCCAGATCAAGACCCAGCCTGGCTAACCAGCCGAAATTATTCTGAATTGCACCATCAATCAAACCGGTTACCCATAAACCACCCGTATCACGACCAGAAAATCCGTAATCCATATAACCAAATTCAACCGACGTGTTCACACCCTGCATTAAATTAACCCTGTCCAGATCATAAGCCGCAAAAAACTGGAATCCAACTTCATCATCCAACGGCCCTGAAACTGAATTTAATGACAAACCACCGCCAATAGACAATTCATTTCTATCTAGCAATGGCCTACTGGCTTTATCATTCTGAGCATAAGCAGGACATACCATCAGCGCCATTAATGGAATAACTGTAAATATTTTTTTCATCATCATTTCCCTCTTAATTATTATCTTCAAAATCTATAACTTTTTCAGAATCATCAAGAAAATGATCCAGGTCATCTGCCGATACCCACTGACTAAAGGGAGGCTTAAGCACAGATGAGTATTCCGGATTTGAATTGAATTCCGGCTTATTAGCCATCACCACAAACAGGCTAACACCTACCAGCCCCCATGAAAATATATGCGCCATTAACCACTGACGCTTTGCAGGTAAAGACAATGCCTTTTTCATATTGAAATACAATAACACGGCAAACAGCAAGCCAGATGAGATATAACTCAAACTTTCCACGACAATCATACTGCTAATATTATATTCTATATAACTAACCAGATTCTCAGTCACAATTGTCAGCAAAATATAAATAGAACTAACAGTTAACTGAAAATAAAAGAACAGTTTTCGTTTAACGATATAACTTAACAATGACCATAGTCCGGCCCAGAACAGTACGCCGCCCAGTATCGGCAGAGAACCAGCAATTAATTTATCAGTTTCAATTTTTCCTGATGTGGATAAATAGAGATCAACATAATATCCAGCACCCAAGACTGTCAAAACTGACCAGATGATCGCCAGCCCGGTTACAAATCCAGCCAGATTATGTTTCTCCCGCAAAGATCGAGCAGGCTTAACAGGATGATCAGGCGTAAACAGACGAATTCTGGTATGCCCTATTATTAAAGCATCACCAGAATCAGCTCTAATTACAGTCTCCTGCTGGCCCTGAATACCATTTTCTGATTCCAGATCTCTTACCAGCCAGCCCTGTTCATCTCTATCGACAATTAAATGCTCAGGGCATACATAAGGATCCGAGATGATCACATCATTGCCATAACCACGACCTATTTTAACCGGGAATGATTCCACCGGATAATAATGCCTGTTCCTTCTTGACTCATCCTGAACTTCTACAATTAGTTCTGCCAACGTATATTCTCCATAAACTGTCTGGCAAATTTCATCAACACATCTCTGGCGATACCGGTAGCATTCAAATTAATTATCATGCCACGATCATACTCACTGACCTGAGCCATAGTAAGTGACAGATCATATAAACTGTTAAATTTTTTATAATTTCTTGCGCATAATGCTACTTTCCAGCTCTTATTATGCAGGCTTACAAATCCGCTGTTACATTTATAATTACTAACATCATCCTTTGTCGCCCGATTCGTGCTAAACGAATCTTCAAATTCACGTGTATAGCGCGAATAGAACTGGAAGCTATTTAATTTATCTGCATCAAACCAGTCATAACGAAAATCAACTGTACCTGTATTAAATTCAGAGGAAATATAAATTGAATCAGGGCTAGAACATGCGCTGTAAGTATGAATATAAAGCTGATCCTTATCATCATCTGTTTTACCCCAGCACTTGAAATAATCATCAAGCTCTGCAGGCAGCTCTACATCCCCTAGCGTCATGCTAGCCCATTTCTTTTCCAGCAATGATTGCATATATACCGACTGATTATTGAATAACTGTTGTTCAATTCGCTCTTCAAAATTAACGGGCTCAGCTGATTCTTTCAGATTTCTCAGTAATGCGGACAAATACCTAACCGGAACAAGAAAACTTAAATCATTTCCTGCAGTGGAAACATTAATACCAATGACATGCCCCCTGTTATCCAGTGCAGGGCCACCACTCATCCCGGGATTTAATGCCCCTGAAAAAAGAATTTTTTCGTAAAGTGATTTTTCAAGCAGGCCATTATAAGTGCCTTCAATAATAGTCATACCAAGATCTCGAGGATTACCCAG
>JAPHQX010000121.1 GCA_026196035.1 Gammaproteobacteria bacterium | reverse complement strand
TAACAGTTTAATTAACGAGACCCCGTGTCTCGTTATACATTTACATATAGATCTCGTTATAACACTATTTTCATTTCATAATCAATGCTTTAGAAATTTCATGCCCCGATATACTTTTGAGGAAATCGTGACATTGTCAAAATATCCGGTTTGGAGGATAAATGTGGGTGCTAATGTCTACTATGCGGTGCGGTTTCAATCGGTCAATGCAACATCTAATTCAGTGAAAGTCGGTTCATGGCTACAGGAGACATTGCATCTAAATTAGCTGGCACGAATAATTTCATCTGTTTCCAGATCTCGAATTTCTGAAGGTTTGCTGTAACCCTGAATGTCACCCGATAAATAATAATCCACCATGTCACCAAAATACTGGCGAGTTTTGAGTATGGTTTTAGCCGCTGGCTGGGCACTACGGTTAGCGCTGGTAGAAACGACCGGGTAGCCGGTAGTTTCACATAGTTGTTTGCAGAGCGGGTGTTGGGTAAGGCGTACAGCGATTTTTTTATGATTGCCGGTTAGCCAGCAGGGGGTGAGTGGTGATGCTTTGACCAGCCAGGTGACGGGTTTATCTGTTTTCTGCTGTAGTTTATTAAATTGTTGTTCATTCACATCAATGAACGGCAGCAGCTGTTCAATGTGACTGGCGATCAGTATCAGCCCCTTATCGACACTGCGTTGCTTGATGGTCAGTAATTTCTGTACGGCCAGCTTGTCCAGTGGGTGGCAGCCCAGGCCTATGACTGACTCGGTGGGATAGGCAATGACATTGCCTTTCTGTAACTGCTGTGCTGCCAGTTTGAGTTTAAGCCGTGTGCTCACGATTTTTTAGTTGAGGCTTTTTTCTTTGCGCTTTTCTTTTTAGCCGTTTTCTTTTTAGCGGTCTTTTTCTTTGCTGCTGCTTTTTTCTTACGGCCTTTACGCTCTGGTGCTTCGGCTATGAGCTTTTCACATTCTTCTAGCGTTAATGACTTGGGCTCTTTGTCTTTGGGGATTTTGGCATTTTTATTACCGTCTGTAATATAAGGCCCATAACGGCCATTAAGTACCTGAATATCCGTGCCTTCAAAACTTTTGATATGTTTATTGGCTTCAAATATTTTTTTCTCTTTTACCAGTTCAAGTGCTGTTTCCAGCGTGATGTTATAAGGGTCGATGCCCTTTTCCTGGTATTCCTTTCTGATAGAAACAAAGACATTGTCATACTTTACATAAGGTCCAAAGCGACCTGTGTTGGTGGTGACTTCTTCGCCTTCATCTGTGTAACCCAGTTTACGAGGCAGTACTAATAATTCCTCGTAATTATCCATATTAATATCAGCCATTTTCTGGCCGGGTTTTAAGCTGGCAAACTGAGGTTTTTCTTCGTCATCCTTATCACCAATCTGAACAAAGGGTCCATAAGGGCCCATGCGAACAGAAATGGGTTTACCTGATTTAGGATCAGTACCAATATGACGAGACTGGGCAACGTCAGCGCGACTGACATTGACTTCTTTATCGTCAACCAGTTCCTTAAACGGCGTCCAGAAAGCACGCATTAAAGGCACCCAGTCTTCTTCGCCGCGTGAAATTGAATCCAGTTCATCTTCAAGGCGCGCGGTGAATTCATAATCAACATATTTCGGGAAATGCTGAGTTAAAAACATGTTAACAATACGGCCAATGTCTGTGGGTGTGAAACGTCTATTTTCAATTTCAGCGTAACCACGGTTCTGCAAAGTTGAAATAATACTGGCATAAGTTGAAGGTCGGCCTATACCATATTCTTCCAGTGTTTTTACCAGACTGGCTTCTGAAAAACGCGGTGGTGGTTCAGTAAAGTGCTGATCGCTGCGAATTTCAAGTAATTTAAGTTCCTCACCTTCTTCAAGCGGGGGTAATAATTTTTCGTCATCATCAGAGTTGGCGTCATTATCGTCTTTACCTTCCATATAAACGGCCATGAAACCAGGATGTTTGATAGTAGAGCCATTGGCACGAAACTGATTACCTTCACCACAGCTAAGATCAACTGCAACCGTATCCAGAGTTGCATGAATCATCTGGCAGGCAACCGTGCGCTTCCAGATAAGTTCATATAGGTTATATTGATCAGGTTTTAGATGTTCTTTAATGTCTTCGGGAAGATGTTTTGCTGATGTCGGTCGAACAGCTTCATGGGCTTCCTGAGCATTCTTTGATTTTGTTTTAAAGACTCGAGCTTCTTCTGGCAAATTATCTTTACCATAACGTTCTGTGATTAATTCACGAAGTTCAGCCAGTGCATCCTGAGAAAGTGTCACCGAGTCGGTACGCATGTAGGTAATTAAACCAACGGTTTCACCACCGATATCGATGCCTTCATAAAGCTGCTGTGCGGTGCGCATAGTGCGTTGAGCAGAGAATCGTAATTTACGAGATGCTTCCTGTTGTAATGTTGAAGTGGTGAAGGGCGCAGCTGGATTGCGTTTGCGCTGTTTCTTTTCAACATTAACAACTTTTAATTTGCCTGCCGCAGCTTTGGTTAAAGTTTTCTGGGCTTCCTCTGCGCTATCAGTATTGTTGATAGTAAACTGTTCAACTTTTTCATTCTTATAGAGGCGCAGTTTGGCGCTAATGGCTTTACTGTCTTTTTCTGTATCGGCTTCCAGTGTCCAGTATTCCTGTGGTTCGAATCTTTCGATTTCTTCTTCACGTTCCACAATCATACGCAGGGCAGGGCTTTGCACACGGCCTGCAGATAATCCACGCTGTACTTTTTTCCATAATAAGGGAGAGAGATTAAAGCCCACCAGATAATCGAGTGCACGACGTGCCTGCTGTGCATTAATCATATCCATAGACAGATCACGAGGATTATCTATGGCTTCCTTGACGGCACGTTTGGTAATTTCATTAAAGGCAACCCGCTTTACCTCTTTATTTTCAAGACAGTCATCTTCTTTTAATAATTCATAGAGATGCCATGAAATGGCTTCTCCCTCGCGGTCAAGGTCGGTCGCGAGATATAGAGTGTCGGCTTTTTTCAGGGCTTTTTTGATGGCATCGACGTGTTTTTCATTTTTCTCGATGACCTGATATTTCATTTCGAAATTGTGCTCGGTATCTATAGCACCTTCTTTAGGTACCAGATCGCGCACATGACCATAAGATGCCAGAACCTGAAAATCTTTACCCAGGTATTTTTTTATGGTTTTTGATTTGGCAGGGGATTCAACAATTACGAGGTTTTTGCTCATAGAATTTTTATTATCGCAAGACCGTTTTTATTTTGTTTAATGCATATAGTCTACAATTTGGTCAAATACCAGGCTTTCCATCCAGGCATAGGCGTTTTCTTCGCCCGGGTGGCTGTAGAGCACAATCATAACTATCCATTTAAGTTGTTCAATTTCCAGCTGTGTATCCAGTGCGATAACACGATCCAGAATGAGTTCACGTGTAATCGGGGTCAGAATGCCTGAGTGTTCAAGAAAAATCAGAAAGCCCATACATTCCGGATCCAGCAGGTCTTTTTCCAGATCACTGAAGATACGAAATGAGGTATCTTTGTCATCTTCTTCAGGTGCGTCCTGCTGAATAATGGCCAGATCTTCCAGCCAGTCAAACGCTTTTAGTATTTCATGTTGCGGAAAACCCAGCTGTTCAAGCTTGTCGATAACGACATCAGATTCCGGGGAAACGAAGGTTTCTTCACCAATAAAATTTTCAAACAGATACATCAGTACATCTACAACAGTTTGCTTCATATGACCGCTCTTACACTTAAGCCCCTTGTTTTACCCGTGTATATTGCCCTTTATCGGAGACAACATATCCCTGTAGTTCAAGAATTAATAACATGGATGCAATTTCAGCTGCGCCTAGATTGCACTTTTCGACCAGTGTATCAACGCTGACCGGTTCGTATTCCATGCTGTTCAAAAGAGTTTGATAGGCTGGATCGAGATGATTTTCAGCCTCTGTCTCCCTTATTTGGGCGATAGTATGGCTTGAAGTGTCATGATTTACCAGCGGTAATAATTCTTCGAGAATATCTCTTGCGGTTTCAACCAGTTTGGCTCCCTGCTTGATCAGCTGGTGACAGCCTTTGGCAAGGGGGTTATGAATCGAGCCGGGTATAGCAAAAACCTCACGCCCCTGTTCCATGGCGTGACGTGCTGTAATTAAAGATCCACTGTTAATAGCGGCTTCAATCACCAGTGTGCCCATACTCAGTCCACTGATAATTCTATTGCGCCTCGGGAACAGGCCTTTGTGGGGTTCTATTCCCAGCGGTGATTCACTGACAATGCAGCCGTTGTGCACGATTTCCTGAGCCAGCTTTAAGTTTGATCGGGGATAGACCTGATCCAGTCCGTTAGCAACCACCGCTACTGTTCCCGCGATACCCGCCAGTGCGCCCTGATGACAGGCGGTATCAATGCCCAGGGCCAGGCCGCTGGTGATGGTGAGTCCGGCTTCTGATAAATGCTGGGCAAATTCTCTGGCACTGTTCAATCCTGCAGCAGTGGCTGAGCGACTCCCGACAATAGCCAGCTGGGGCTGATATAGATAATCCGTATCACCGGCAACGAATAATAGAAACGGGGGATCAGATAAGCGTTTCAGGGCTTCAGGGTAGCCCGCCTTATCGATACATAGTATATGGTGATTATCTTTTTCAGCCCAGCTGATGTCCTTTTCGATACTGGCCCAGTCCGGCTGTTTGAGTCTATCTATGGCCGTGGTTGAAACGCCCTGCTGTTCCAGGCGTGATTTTGCGGCGGCTAAAACGGCAGCTGCCGAATCAAAATGATTCAGCAGCTGATGGAGAAGTCCGGGTTGTAAGTTGGCTCTTAGCAGGGCCAGTCTGGATGACAGGTCATCCAGTGAAAGTGTGTCATCAGGGCCGTTTGACTGTGTCATTTTTCCTTATAACTCGAGTCGATTCCAGAATGAGTCCATAACTGACATGATCGAAAGTTTTGAATACCATCATCAGGCCGCTACGTTCGTCTGGCAATTGAACCATAAGTTTATGTTCTTCGCCACGGGCAATTTTTTTGGTTGATAGAAAACGGTCTCTGGCCATTTCGCCTTTCTGATAGGTGGCCAGGATATGACCCACTTCCAGTCCATTTTCGGTGCCTCTGTTAATTACGCCCACCTGATATTTTGCAATGCTTGATATAGCATCAAACAGGGATATTACCTGGCCTGAAATATCAGACTTGGGTAAGCGAGGATAATAAACCCGGTCAATCGAACTCTTGTCGACCGACATCAGTCGATCACCGATCAGTACTTCACGGTTAGTCGTAATGAGTTCGCCCGATGAAGGTGAGCCAAATGAATTAATCCGGGCGTCACCGGCATAGATGACTTCATAGCCAAGCAGTTTACCGGTTTCCGGATCATGCAGTTCATTGCCTTTACGGAAAACAGAGTAGCGAACCCGTTCCTTATCCAGCTCGCCGCGGACATAAATTTTATTATCAGCACCCAGTATTAAATGAGCATCATCACTGCCGACAATATAAGGTGCTTCTTCCCATTCCCGTTTGGTAATCACGCGAGGACGGGTAATAAACTGGCGAATGGCATCATTTGGAATCAGGGGGATGGCTTCATCCAGTGATTTGCGATGGATATTCGGTGATAGTTTGACAACCTGTAATCCACCATCTGATTTTTGAGTGGTTGCCTGGCGAATCACTTCATCACCCTTGTTAACCTGAATTTGTGGTTTGCCATTCACATATATAAGCGTAAGAATATCGCCGGGGTAGATCAGGTGAGGATTTGCAACCTGAGGATTACGTTGCCAGATTTCGGGCCAGTACCAGGGATCCTGCAGGAACATGGCCGTAATATCCCACAGCGTATCGCCTTTTTTCACGATATACTGTTGCGGGTAATCGGCTTTAATCTGTACGGCTTCGGCGGCAACCGGTGCTGATTCTTCGGGAGCGAAAGGATGATGAACATCCTCTGCTACTACAGACTCAGTCTGAACCTGATCAACGGGTTCCGGCTGTGGTTTATTTGTGGAGCAGGCCATATTAATGAAAGTGGCTCCGATCAGGAGTGTAAGGAGTCCGATCTGGGTCCTGAGAGCTCTGATATACAAGGTAGTTCCCCATTAATTATCCGTGGTTTTCAAGAGTTTAGCTGATAAACTTGAATTACTAAAGTAAGTTTAGAAAATATCTTTATGATGTGTGAACTGAGAGTGAGTAAATATGGCAAAACTGGAAATATTACATTTTCCCGATGATCGTTTGCGCAAGGTGGCGAAACCGGTCAGCGAAGTCGATGACAATATTCGCCAGCTGGTGGATGACATGTTTGAAACCATGTATGAAGCGCCGGGAATAGGTCTGGCGGCAACCCAGGTGAATGTACATAAACGCGTGGTGGTGATCGATGTGTCACATGAAAAAGACCAGCCCCTGTGCCTGATTAACCCTGAAATCATTGCCAAAGATGGCGTTGAGCAGCATGAAGAGGGCTGTTTGTCAGTACCCGGTATTTACGAAACAGTGGAACGAGCTGAACATATTAAGGTTAAAGCGCTGGATAAAGACGGTCATCCCTTCGAGCTGGAAACCGGTGATTTACTGGCGGTCTGTATTCAGCATGAGATTGATCATCTCGATGGCAAGCTGTTCGTCGATTATCTGTCTGCGTTAAAACGTAACCGTATTCGTAAGAAACTCGAAAAACAGAAAAAAGCAGATATCATGTAATGGCCGATTCCTTACGCATTATTTTTGCCGGCACGCCGGTATTTTCCGTCTCCCCGTTACAGGCCTTACTGGATTCAGAGCACCAGGTGGTGGCTGTCTATACCCAGCCAGATCGCCCCGCGGGCAGAGGACGAAAATTAACCCCTGGCCCGGTCAAGCAACTGGCCGTTGAATATGAAGTCCCTGTTTATCAGCCACTAAGTTTGAAGACCCGGGAAGATCAGCAGCAGCTCATCGATTTGCAGGCGGATCTTATGGTAGTGGTGGCCTATGGTCTGATTCTGCCTCAGATCATTCTGGATGCACCCCGTCTGGGCTGTATCAATATACATGCCTCTATATTGCCACGCTGGCGAGGTGCGGCCCCGATTCAACGATCCATTCTGGCCGGTGATAAAGAAACCGGGATTACCATTATGCAAATGGATGCCGGTCTGGATACCGGCGATATGTTATTAAAAAAATACTGTCCGATTGAAGCAGCTGATACAGGTTCAAGTTTGCATGACAAGTTATCTATGATGGGTGCAGAAGCGCTGATGGAGATTTTGCCTTCATTAATAACCGGTGATGTTAATCCAGTTGCACAGGATGACGCAGCGGCCTGTTATGCAGAAAAATTACACAAAGCAGAAGCCCTGCTTGACTGGGATTTACCGGCCAC
>JAPHQX010000021.1 GCA_026196035.1 Gammaproteobacteria bacterium | reverse complement strand
TCACCTTGAAAAACAACGCGAACAAAACAAACTAAGCTCAACAGAATGTATTGACTACTGTCTTAAATATATTGATCTCTTATCAAAAGTGCATGGACAGGCAAAAAATAATAGCAATCAATTTTCTGTCATTGAGAAACTACTTAACGACATAGCAAATAGTAACTGTGAACATAAATATTCAGCATTATTAATTGAATCGTCACAACTTCAGATCAATCTGGTTAAACAATCATTGTCATCTGTACCACTGATGATTGAAACACACAATAATGGATTAAAGGCACTTGAAATATTATTGCACAAAAAATACGACATAGTACTTACGGGAATGGAAATAAATGGACTGAACGGGGAGGCACTTATTTCAGCCATGAGATTATCTAAATCCATAAATAAAAACACGAAGTCTATTCTTTTAACCAGTAAAAGCTTTAACAGGCCGAAAAGAATGACTGATCCAGATAGAATAATCGCCCGCAGCAAAGACCTAAGCCAACAACTAAAAAGTGCGGTAGAAGAACTATTAAAACAGGTTAATTAATTCAGTATAAATTCAAAACATAAAAAAACCGATCTAAGATCGGTTTTTTTATATCTCTTATCGATAAATCAGGCTTTACTCTGCGCCAGTCTCTACCGCTGTAGCATCCTCAGGTCGCCCTACCAGCTCAACATAAGCCATAGGTGCTGCATCACCTGGGCGGAAACCACACTTCAAAATACGCAGATAGCCACCAGGACGATCTTTGTAACGAGGAGCAAGCTCACTAAATAACTTACCAACCATTTCTTTATCACGCATGCGTGAAAAGGCCAGACGGCGTTGAGCCACGTTATCTTCTTTTGCCAGAGTAATTAAAGGCTCTGCAACACGACGCAGTTCTTTAGCTTTTGGCAAAGTAGTTTTAATTACTTCATGACGAAATAATGAATTAGCCATATTTTGAAACATAGCCTTACGATGACTACTATTTCTGTTTAATTGACGACCTGATTTACGATGACGCATTTTCTTATACCTTCACGTAGATTAATCTACGATTAACTTGCTTCTTTTTCTCTAATTGAAGCTGGTGGCCAGTTTTCAAGACGAATACCCAGAGATAATCCATGAGATGCTAAAACGTCTTTTATTTCTGTCAGTGACTTCTTACCCAAATTTGGTGTTTTCAATAATTCTACTTCTGTACGCTGAATTAAATCACCAATGTAATAAATATTTTCTGCTTTTAAACAGTTAGCTGAACGAACAGTTAACTCAAGATCATCTACTGGACGTAACAGAATTGGGTCAATTTCAGCCTCATCTGATTCTGCCTCAGCTTCTTCAATACTCTGCAGATTAACGAATGCTGCCAGCTGTTGCTGCAGAATCGTTGCTGCATTACGTATTGTTTCTTCTGGATCAATAGTACCGTTTGTTTCCAGATCAATGATTAACTTATCCAGATTAGTACGCTGCTCAACACGCGCACTCTCAACATTATAAGCAACACGTATGATCGGGCTAAAAGATGCATCAAGACTAAGAGCACCAATAGTAGTTCCAGATTCCAGAGCTTCAGACTTACGTACAGATGCAGGCTGGTAACCACGACCTTTTGCTACTTTTAAAGTCATATTCAATTCAACATTTGCAGTTAAATTGGCTATAACATGATCAGGATTCATGATTTCAATATCATGATCAACAGTAATATCACCTGCTGTTAATGGACCCGCACCTTTTTTACTAAGTGAAAGAGTCGCTTCATTCTTGTTATGCATCTGAATAGCAACACCTTTAAGATTCAAAAGAATCTCAAGTACATCTTCCTGTACACCTTCAATTGCGCTGTATTCATGTAACACACCATCAATCTCAGCTTCAACAATAGCTGAGCCTTCAATTGAAGATAACAGAATACGACGTAATGCATTACCCAGAGTATGACCAAAACCACGCTCAAGTGGTTCAAGCGTAACTTTTGCATGTGTATCACTGTATGAGTGAACATCAATATTACGGGGTGTAAGTAATTCTTCAGCTGTTCCTGACATTCGTTCAGGTCTCCCTTATTTGGAGTACAATTCCACGATTAGTGATTCATTGATATCCGCAGATAAATCACCACGCTCAGGTATATTTTTAAATACGGCTTCCATTTTACCTTCATCAAGACTAATCCATTCTGCAATGCCATTTTGCTTGGCAAGGCCTAATGAGTCCTGAATTCGCGACTGCTTTTTAGCTTTTTCACGAATAGAAATCTTGTCATCAGGTTTAACTGTATAAGAAGCAATATTAACAATCTGATCATTTACCAGAATCGCTTTATGACTGATTAACTGACGAGCTTCTGATCTTGTAGAACCGAAACCGGTACGGTAAACAACATTATCCAGACGCGTTTCAAGAAGCTGTAACAGATTTTCACCTGTTGAGCCTTTCTTGGAAGCTGCCTTTTTATAGTAGTTACGGAACTGACGTTCAAGTACGCCATAAATACGACGAACTTTCTGTTTTTCACGTAACTGCAACGCATAATCAGATAAGCGAGCACGACGTGCGCCATGCTGGCCAGGAATCTGATCAAGCTTACATTTAGTATCAAGCGCTCTGATACCTGACTTTAATTCAAGATCAACGCCTTCACGTCTGCTTAATTTGCATTTTGGACCAATATATCTAGCCACAACAATACTCCAGTATTACACGCGGCGTCGTTTTGGAGGACGACAACCATTGTGTGGAATTGGGGTTACATCACTAATATTAGTGATTTTGAAACCTACATTATTTAAAGCTCTAACGGCCGATTCACGACCTGGACCAGGACCTTTAACCATTACATCCAGGTTTTTTAGACCATATTCTTTTGCTTTAGTACCGGCTCGCTCTGCAGCTACCTGAGCAGCAAACGGGGTACTTTTACGTGAGCCACGGAAACCTGAACCACCGGCAGTTGCCCATGATAGAGTATTACCCTGACGATCAGAGATGGTAACAATCGTGTTGTTAAATGATGCAAATATATGTGCAACACCATCAGTGACTGAACGTTTTACTTTTTTCTTACCAGCTGGCTTAGCCATAATCTGTTATCCCAATAAAACAGCTTATTTACGAATTGCACGACGTGGACCCTTACGAGTACGCGCGTTAGTTTTTGTACGTTGTCCACGTAAAGGCAGACTACGACGATGACGAATACCACGGTAACAACCCATATCCATCAATCGTTTAATATTCATTGATACTTCGCGGCGTAAATCACCTTCTACACTAAATTTACCCACTTCAGTACGTAAGGTCTCGAGCTGTTCTTCGCTCAATTCCCTTATTTTTGTAGTTGGCGCAATACCTGACGCCTCACAAATGCTTTGTGCACGTGTGCTACCAATGCCATAGATATAGGTTAAACCTATGACTGCATGTTTTTGATCGGGTACATTAATACCTGCAATACGGGCCATTCAATCTGTCTCCAGAATCGCGCAAAGCGCGGAATTTTAACGATAAATCGCTAGTAAATCAACCTTGACGCTGTTTATGACGTGGATCTTTACAAATCACACGAACTACACCATTTCGCTTGATAACCTTGCAATTTCTACACATTTTCTTTACAGATGCACGAACTTTCATTGTTACTCTCACTCATGTATTTAAGGAATCAGGCATTATTTTTTGCCAATACCCTTCAAATTCGCCTTTTTCATCAGGCCTTCATATTGATGTGACATCATATGTGACTGCATCTGGGCCATAAAATCCATAACCACGACCACAATAATCAGCAACGATGTTCCACCAAAGTAAAAAGGCACATTCCAGTACAATATCAGGAACTCAGGCAACAAGCAGACAGCGGTAATATAAAACGCCCCGACCAGAGTCAGACGAGTCATAACACTATCAATATAAGTTGCTGTTTGTTCACCGGGACGAATACCTGGAATAAACGCTCCGGATTTTTTCAAATTATCTGCGGTTTCACGGGAATTAAACACCAGTGCCGTATAGAAAAAGCAGAAAAATATAATTGCAGCTGCATACATCAACACGTAAATAGGCTGCCCTGGTGACAGTGTTGATGACAGATCCTGTAGCCATTCCATGCCCTGAGACTGACCAAACCAGCCACCCAGCGTTGCAGGGAATAAAATAATACTCGAAGCAAATATAGGGGGTATAACACCCGCCATATTAAGCTTCAATGGCAAATGACTACTCTGAGCCGCATACATTTTGCGGCCCTGTTGTCGTTTTGCGTAATTAACAGTAATTCTTCGCTGACCACGTTCAACAAAAATAACAAACGCCGTTACTGCAAGCGCTAATATAAATAAAACGATAGCAGTCAATGTATGTAACTCACCGGTACGAACCAGCTCCAGCGTGCCACCGATAGCAGCTGGAAGACCCGCCACGATACCAGCAAAAATAATCACTGATATGCCATTACCGATACCACGCTCTGATATCTGCTCACCTAGCCACATCAGGAAAACAGTACCTGTTACCAGTGAAGCGACAGCTATCACATAGAAGGACATGGCTGAATCAATATAGACCAGTGACGAACCTGCATGTGTTTGTGTGAGTAGCATTTTAGCGACCCCAATAGACTGGAATGTTGCCAGTACTACTGTAAAGTAACGTGTATACATGGTGATCTTGCGACGACCTGACTCACCTTCTTTTTTCATTTGCTCAAGACTTGGTACTGTTACCGAAAGCAGCTGCATAATGATAGATGCCGAAATATAAGGCATAACACCTAATGCAAACAGCGACATACGTTCGAGTGCGCCACCTGAAAACATATTGAACACATCAAGAATTGTACCTTGTTGCTGTTCAAATATGGCAGACATGATATCCGGATTAACGCCAGGAACGGGTATAAAAGTTCCTATGCGATAAACAACAAGCGCACCCACTACAAAGAGGATGCGCTGTCTGAGTTCCTGCAATTTTGTCAGATCAACAGCCATTAGCTTACTTGTTTACTATTCTTCAATTTTGCCGCCAGCAGCTTCGATTGCTGCTTTAGCACCTTTAGTTACAGAAATGCCTTTCAGGGTTACCGCTTTGGTAATTTCACCTGAAGCAATAACTTTTGCTTTTTTAGTAATAGCTGGAACCAGGTTAGCGGCTATTAATTTTTCAAGATCAACCACATCTGAACCGACTTTTTCAAGTTCATGCAGGCGAACTTCTGCACTGTGTTTTGCTGAACGTGAATTAAAACCAACTTTTGGTAAACGACGTTGCAAAGGCATCTGCCCGCCTTCGAAGCCTACCTTTCTAAATCCGCCAGAACGTGATTTCTGACCTTTATGACCGCGTCCAGCTGTTTTACCAAGACCACTACCTATACCACGGCCTACGCGTTTATTATCTTTACGACTACCTGCAGCAGGCTTAAGATTATTCAGTTGCATCTCAGGCTTCCTCAACCTTCACCATATATGACACTTTATTAATCATGCCGCGATTTTCTGGTGTATCGATTACTTCTACCGAATGGTTTGTGCGACGCAGACCAAGTCCACGAACACATGCTTTATGCGACTTTAATCGCCCATTCGCACTTTTAAATAGTGTTACTTTAATCTTTTTCTGAGCCATGATATTAACCCAATATTTCTTCGACTTTCTTACCGCGTTTAGCAGCGATCAAATCGGGTGAATGCATATTCTGTAATCCATTAACAGTCGCTCTCACAACATTAATGGGGTTACGCGTACCATTGATCTTTGCCAGAACATTCTTAACACCAACAGCTTCAAATACGGCTCGCATTGCACCACCAGCGATAATGCCTGTACCTTCAGAGGCGGGCTGCATATAAACGCTTGCTGCACCATGCTCTCCATTAATAGCGTGCTGTAAAGTGTCGCCATTCAGATGAACTTTACGCATATTTTTACGCGCTTTATCCATTGCTTTCTGAATTGCAGCAGGTACTTCTTTAGCTTTACCGTAGCCAATACCAATAGTGCCATCACCATCACCAACAACAGTTAGTGCTGTGAAGCCGAACTGGCGACCACCTTTAACTACTTTTGCCACACGATTAACTGTAATCAGTTTTTCAATAAAATCGTCGCGACTTGTTTGGACATCTGAGTTTTGTGCCATAACTGTGCCTTTAGAATTCCAGTCCGCCTTCACGGGCTGCATCTGCCAGAGCTTTTACTCTGCCGTGATATTTAAAACCTGAACGATCGAATGCAACATTACTAACACCAGCTGCTTTCGATTTTTCTGCGATTAATTTGCCTACTGCCATAGCAGCATCGATATTACCTGTGCTTTTAACCGCAGACTTTATGCTTGCATCCAGGGTTGAAACTGATGCTAAAACTTTTGCACCATCAGCACTGATAACCTGGGCATAAATATGTCTAGGCGTACGATGAATACATAAACGATTTGCGCCAAGTTCGCGTATTTTCATACGTACACGTTTTGCACGGCGTATGCGAGTCTCTTTTTTAGACTTCATCTCTTATACCCTATTTCTTCTTAGCTTCTTTACGAATTACATATTCATCACTGTAACGAACACCCTTACCCTTGTAAGGCTCTGGTGGACGATAAGCACGAATTTCTGCTGAAACCTGACCAACCTTCTGTTTATCAATACCCTTAACAAGTATTTCAGTCTGGCTGGGAGTTTCTATAGTAATCCCTTCAGGAACTGCGTAATTCACGGGATGTGAAAAACCCAATGTTAAATTTAATGTATTACCCTGAGCCTGAGCACGATAACCAACACCGATCAGTTCAAGTTTCTTTTCAAAACCCTGACTGGTGCCAATAACCATGTTATTAACCAGAGAGCGCATTGTCCCTGTCATTGCCATGGAGCTATCATTTTTTGGCGATAGGTTTAACTCGTTACCTTCCTGAGCAATAGCAACAGTATCATGTAGATCCATGCTCATTGTGCCATTTTTGCTCTTAACAGAAACAGTCTGACCACTAATTGTGATTTCTGTACCTGCTGGTATTTCAATTGGTTTTTTTGCTATACGTGACATGTTATCGACCTATTAAGATACAAGACAAATAACTTCACCGCCGCAATCGGCAGCGCGCGCTTCACGATCTGTCATTACACCCTTGGATGTAGAGACGATCGCAATACCTAAGCCATTGAGGACTTTTGGCAGCTCGTTTTTATTCTTGTAAATACGTAATCCTGGACGACTAACACGTTTAATGCTGTCGATAACAGGGCGACCTTCAAAATATTTTAGTGACACGGTCATTTCTGCTTTAACATCTTCAGAAACAGAAAAGTCTTTGATATAGCCTTCGTTTTTTAAAACTTGTGCAATCGCCTGTTTCATATTAGATGCAGGCATAGCGACATCGACTTTACCAGCCGTTTGTCCATTTCTGATTCGCGTCAGCATATCTGCTACTGGATCTGACATGCTCATAATCTTATACCTTACTCTTAATATATAAAAAAATTGTTTTCAAACTACCAGCTGGCTTTGGCCAGACCTGGAATATCACCACGCATCATTGCTTCACGTAGTTTATTTCTGGCTAAACCGAATTTACGGTAATAACCATGTGGGCGTCCTGTAATACGGCAACGGTTACGGCGACGTGATGGACTTGAATCTCTTGGTAGAGTTTGCATTTTACGCTGAGCTTCCATCTTATCTTCGAAACTCGCATCTGCGTCTTTTAAAATAGCGCGTAATTTTACGCGTTTCTCAAAATCTCTTTCTACCAATTTTGCACGTCTTTTTTCGCGCTGTAACATTGACACTTTTGCCATGATTTACCCTTGCTTTACGGCTTAATTCTTAAACGGGAAGCTAAATGCACTTAATAATGCTTTTGCTTCATCATCAGTTTTCGCACTGGTGGTGATAGTGATATCCATTCCGCGAATCTTGTCGATTTTTTCATAATCGATTTCAGGAAAGATAATCTGCTCTTTCACGCCCATGCTGTAATTACCACGTCCGTCAAATGACTTGCCATTTAATCCGCGGAAGTCACGAACACGCGGAATAGCAATATTAATCAGACGATCAAGAAACTCATACATACGCTCACGACGCAGAGTTACTTTGCAGCCAATAGGGTAACCATCTCGTACCTTAAAAGATGCAACACTTTTACGCGCCAATGTTGTTACAGGTTTCTGACCAGAAATCTTTTCCATATCAGATCTGGCGCTCTCAATAACTTTTTTATCAGCTATTGCTTCACCGACACCCATATTCAGTGTAATTTTTTCGATATGAGGCACTTGCATAGGGTTTTTGTAACCCTGCTCTTCCATCAATTTCTTGACGACTGTGTCTCTATATACTTCTTGTAACCTTGCCATTTTAACGGTCGCCCATCTTTATTAACAATAAATTAAACGTCAATTACTTCGCCATTAGACTTGAAATAACGGACTTTCTTACCGTCTTCCAGCGTCTTAATTCCAACACGATCACCTTTACTGGTGGCAGGATTGAAGAGCATTACATTAGAAATATGCATAGGCATTTCCTTTTCTATAATGCCACCCTCTAGACCTTGCATTGGGTTTGGCTTAGTGTGTTTTTTAACCATGTTGATCTGCTCGACCATGACACGATCATCTTTAAATATTTGCAGTACTGCACCACGTCGGCCTTTATCTTTGCCAGCAGTAACAATTACTTCATCACCTTTTTTTATCCTGTTCATAGCTTCTCTCCGTTTACAGAACTTCTGGCGCAAGCGAAATAATTTTCATGAATTTTTCGTTACGTAGTTCACGGGTTACAGGACCAAAAATACGTGTACCAATAGGCTGCAGATTATTATTTAATAGAACCGCTGCATTGGTATCAAAACGGATTGTTGATCCGTCCGGGCGACGTATACCTTTTGCAGTACGCACTACCACTGCATTATATACTTCACCTTTTTTTACCTTACCTCTAGGTATTGCATCTTTAACGCTTACTTTTATCACGTCACCAACAGAAGCATAACGACGGTGTGAACCACCAAGCACTTTTATACACTGTACTCTTTTGGCGCCGCTGTTATCTGCTGCATTTAGAACGGTTTGCATCTGAATCATGACGATTTACCAATATCTAGTTATATACAGGTTGAAGCCTAACTGGCTTTTTCAACCACTTTGACCAGTCGCCAGGACTTGGTTTTTGAAACAGGACGACACTGTTCAATTACAACAGTATCACCCATTCCACATTCGTTGTTTTCATCATGGATGTGCAACTTGGTTGAACGCTTGATGAATTTTCCATATAGCGGATGCTTAACACGACGATCAATAACTACAGTTGCAGATTTATCCATCTTGTCACTTGTTACTGTGCCTGTTAATGAACGTTGTAATTTTTCTTCTGTAGTAGTCATTACGCGTTACCCGCCTTCTCAGTCAGTACAGTTTTAATGCGTGCTATATCACGACGAACTGACTTGAATAAATGTGGTTTAGCCGTCTGCCCAGCACCACGTTGCATACGTAAGTTGAACTGCTCTTTACGCAAATTAAGCAATTCTTCTTTTAACTCAACTGCAGACTTTTCTTTATAATCTTTTGCACTAGCCATTACATCACCGCACGAGTAACAAATGTTGTTTTAATAGGCAATTTAGCTGCCGCAAGCTTGAATGCTTCACGCGCCAGCTCTTCTGATACGCCTTCCATTTCGTACAGCATGGAACCTGGCTGTACTTTAGCAACCCAGTAATCAACATTACCCTTACCCTTACCCATACGAACCTCAAGAGGTTTGGTAGAGATAGGACAATCCGGGAATATGCGAATCCAGATTTTACCACCACGTTTGATATGACGTGTCATAGCACGACGAGCAGCTTCGATCTGGCGCGCTGTAATACGACCACGATCTGTTGCTTTCAAACCAAACTCACCAAAGCTGACCTTATTTCCATTTTGAGCCAGGCCACGGTTGCGGCTTTTCATCATCTTTCTAAATTTTGTACGTTTTGGCTGGAGCATGGTTATCCTCTACTTACTACTTTTGCTTTTGCTCTTGGTTTCTGCCTGAGCTGATTTCTTTTGCTCAAGATCAAAAACTTCGCCTTTATAAATCCAGACCTTGATACCAATAATGCCGTATGTGGTTAATGCTTCAGCAAAACCATAATCAATGTCTGCGCGCAGTGTATGCAATGGAACACGGCCTTCGTGATAGCATTCGCTACGAGCAATTTCAGCACCATTCAAACGACCGGCAACCTTAATTTTTATACCCTGGCCACCCATACGCATTGTGTTTTGCATAGAGCGCTTCATCGCACGACGGAACATAACGCGTCGTTCAAGCTGCTGGGCTATGCTTTCAGCTACAAGCTGTGCATCCAGTTCAGGCTTACGAATCTCTTCGATATTGATTTTCACATTATTCATATGAAGGTTGGCAATTTTTGCTACCTGCATACGTAGATTTTCAATATCAGCGCCTTTCTTACCGATAACCACACCTGGACGAGCCGTGTGTATGGTCACTAGTAGTGCTCTTGTTGGACGCTCGATCTGTATGCGACTCACATTTGCACTCGCCAGTTTCTTCTTCAGAAATTCACGAACCTTAATATCGGCATTCAGTAAATCAGGATAATCTTTAGTACTGGCATACCACTTTGAATTCCAGTCTGTCGAAATACCTAGACGAATACCAACAGGATGTACTTTTTGTCCCATTCCGCTGCTCTCTCTTTATCGATCCGAAACCATAACAGTAATATGACTGCTACGCTTCAAAATACGGTTTGCACGACCTTTAGCGCGAGGTTGAATACGCTTCATTGTCGGACCTTCATCTACAAAAGTGCGTGAGACTTTTAACTCATCAATATCCGCACCCTCATTGTGCTCAGCATTAGCAATTGCAGATTCCAGTACTTTACGTACCAGTTGTGCACTTTTCTTATTACTGAACATTAACGTTTGTAATGCTTCTTCAACTGGCAGACCACGAATCTGGTCTACTACCAAGCGGCACTTCTGAGGCGAAACGCGAGCAAATGTATGTTTAGCTTGTACTTCCATCACCGCTCCTACTTGGACTTCTTATCTGCTGTATGGCCCTTATAGGTACGAGTTAATGCAAACTCACCTAATTTATGACCAACCATATTTTCGTTAACAAGTACGGGTACATGTTGACGACCGTTATGCACAGCAATTGTCAAACCAACCATTTCCGGAAAAACTGTTGAACGACGAGACCATGTTTTAATGGGTCGACGATCATTCTTCTCAACAGCTACTTCCACCTTTTTCATCAGATGATGATCAATAAATGGACCTTTTTTTAATGAACGTGGCACGCTATTACCCTCAATTATTTCCGGTTACGATGGCGTACAATCATATTATCTGTACGCTTATTGCTACGTGTTTTCTTGCCTTTAGTTGGCACACCCCATGGAGAAACAGGATGACGACCACCTGAAGTACGACCCTCACCACCACCATGCGGATGATCAACAGGGTTCATAGCCACACCGCGAACTGTTGGTCGCACACCGCGCCAGCGTGTAGCACCAGCTTTACCCAGAGAGCGCAAATTATGCTCACTGTTACTGACTTCACCGATGGTCGCGCGACAATCAACGTGAATTTTTCGCATCTCACCTGAGCGCAAACGCAAAGTTGCATAGGTAGATTCACGAGCAACTAACTGTGCAGATGTACCTGCACTTCTTGCAATCTGTGCACCTTTTCCAGGCTTCATTTCAATACAATGAACCTGTGTACCGACCGGAATATTACGAATCGGAAGACTATTGCCTGCCTTAATTGCAGCATCACTGCCTGAAGCAATATTATCGCCAGCAGCTACACCTTTAGGAGCGATAATATAACGACGCTCACCATCAGCATATTTAAGCAATGCAATAAATGCTGTTCTATTTGGATCATATTCCAGACGCTCTACTAAAGCTGGAACACCATCTTTATTACGCTTGAAATCAATCAGGCGATAACGCTGTTTATGTCCACCACCCACGTGACGTGTTGTGATACGACCTGCATTATTACGTCCACCGTTTTTTGACTTCTTTTCCACCAAACTACGATAAGGGGCACCCTTATGTAAATCAGGATTCACCACCTTTACTACAAAGCGGCGGCCTGGTGATGTTGGCTTGGTTTTTACAATTGCCATCGTCTTGCCTTATAGCCTAGTTAGCACCAGCGAAATCTATGTCCTGACCTTCGGCCAGTTTCACATAGGCTTTTCGCCAATCTGAACGTTTACCAGTACGTTGTCCAAAGCGTTTGGTTTTACCCTTAACATTTACTACACGCACCTGATCAACTTTTACATCAAACAAACTTTCTACAGCCTGTTTAATTTCTATTTTTGTAGCACTCGGCAACACTTTAAATACGTGCTGACGATCACTATCAGCTAGCACCGCTGTTTTCTCAGAAATATGCGGAGCCAGTAAAACCTGCATTATACGTTCCTGATTCATGCTAACCACTCCTCAATGCTACGGATTGCACCAACAGTCATCAGAACCTTTTCTGCACCCACCAGATCAACCGGTGTCATACCGACTACATCTGTAATTTCTACAAATGGCAGATTACGTGCAGACAAATACAAATTCTCATCACCTGTTTCAGTAACGATTAAAACCTTATTAAGGTCCAGATCATTTAATTTTGCTGCAAGCTGTTTGGTTTTTGGTGTATCAACAGTCATATCTTCTACAAGAAGCAATCGATCCTGGCGCACTAACTCAGAAAGAATCGATGAAATTGCTGCACGATACATCTTTTTATTCAACTTAACAGAGTGATCCTGAGGAGTCGCTGCGAAAGTTTTACCGCCACTTCTCCATATTGGACTACGAATCGTTCCTGCACGTGCGCGACCCGTTCCTTTCTGACGCCATGGTTTAGCACCACCGCCTCTTACTGCTGAACGATTTTTCTGTGCGCGTGTACCGGCGCGTGCACCAGCCAGATAAGAAACGACAGTCTGATGCACCAGGCCTTCATTAAAATCACGACCAAATACGGCATCAGAAATTGTCACTTTATCTTTTGCTTTATGTAATTGCAGATCCATTTGAATCTAAACCTCTACTTATGCTTTAGTAGCAGGACGCACTACAACGTCACTACCCTTTGAGCCGGGAACAGAACCTTTAATTAATAACAGGCCGCGTTCTTCATCAACACGAACCAGCTCAAGTGTCTGTACAGTTCTACGCTTGTCACCCATGTGACCCGCCATTTTTTTACCTTTAAATACTCGACCAGGCGTCTGACACTGACCGATAGAACCTGGCGCACGATGTGAAAGCGAGTTACCGTGAGTCGCATCCTGCATTGAGAAGTTATGACGCTTAACGCCACCGGCAAAACCCTTACCGATACTTCGACCTGTTACATCTACTTTCTGACCAGATTCAAATAAATTCACACTTAATTCAGTGCCAGGTGCAAATTCCTGATTCTCAGAACCTTCCAGGCGGAACTCCCACAAACCACGGCCTGCTTCAACACCCGCCTTTGCAAAATGCCCGGCAGCTGACTTGCTTACGCGAGATGCACGTCGTGCACCTGTAGTCACCTGAATCGCACTGTAACCATCAGACTCCAGGGTTTTTACCTGAGTCACACGATTTGGCTGCACTTCTACAACTGTTACAGGAATAGAAACACCATCTTCAGTGAAGATGCGCGTCATTCCAGCTTTTTTACCGACTAAACCGATGGTCATGTCTGCTTTCCAAAATTACTTGAGGCCAAAACTCCATTATCTGAAGCTAAACCCTTGATTTAATTTAATTTACACTTCTGTATAAATTTGGCCCAACCATGGGCTGGGCCAAAAGAGGCGCGAATTCTATCATGTTTTTTTCAACATCACTACAAAATGTTGCGATGATTTTACCTTTATCCCTAAGGATTCAGGTTTTATTTAATTCAACTTGATCTGAACATCCACACCGGCAGCAAGATCAAGCTTCATTAACGCATCTACCGTCTTATCTGTAGGATCTACGATATCCAGTAAACGCTTATGAGTACGTAATTCGTACTGATCACGAGCATCTTTATTCACATGAGGTGAAATCAGAATAGTGAAGCGCTCTTTTTTAGTTGGCAGCGGAATAGGACCCAGTACGCGAGCACCAGTTCTTTTAGCTGTTTCAACGATTTCTGAACATGAACCATCAACCAGACGGTGATCGAACGATTTCAGGCGTATACGAATTTTTTGATTAGCTGCTGCCATAGTATTTACTCGAT
>JAPHQX010000109.1 GCA_026196035.1 Gammaproteobacteria bacterium | reverse complement strand
TATTGAAAAAGGCCTGGTTGAAATAGATGCAGAAACTGACGCCAGTGATGAATGGCTAAAAATAATGACAGAACTTGGTTACCCGAAAAAATAAAAAATTTAATTGTGTTTATTAGAGATAGAAATGAAAATATTTTTCATTAATGTTATTAAGCGTCTATGCACACTTCGACTTTTACTATGACTTCATCGTTAAGCTCTTTTGTTTGCAAAACAATATGGCCATTAATTCGACACCATGCGGGGATATCGTGTAATGCGCCAGGATCAGTGCAAATAACATCAAGCGTATCGCCAGCACTGAGCTCTTTTATTTTATCCTGAGTGCGTATTACCGGCATTGGGCAAAACATGCGTCGAGCATCGAGTTCAAAGTGAGCCATTAAACATACCACTCCTGTTGCATTTCACTTACGGGTAAAGGTTTTACATCCATTGTTTTTGTTTCACCATTTGTGCGTTTGGTTTCAACAGTAACGGTTTCTTCGTTTTTGCCCTGGGAAAAGCGTGCAGTAATTCGTGCGGCAAGTTCAAGATCAGCATCATTAGTAACACCATCTATTAAAGTCAGTGGGCCACTGCAACTGATCATTTTTATAGACGTGTAGCTATTTTTGTAACCCTGAAGAAATTTATTTTCGCCATCTTCACGACCAATAATAAGTTTAAAGTTAGGATTGGGTCGTATATGTCGTCCTACTTTTAATAACATAATGTCATCCATTTCGTATTCGCGAACGCCGCGACCTTTCCATAGATCAACCAGTTTTGAAGAATAATTTTCATCCGTTAGAAAACAGCAGCCACCAGCGGGGCTGGCATAATCCGTAAAACCAAATTCTTTTGCCAGTGCCATTTGTGGTTTGCGATTGCGTCCACTGAACCCATAAAGCTCATCGCGTTTAACCCATCCTTCACGTTCAGCCAGGGTTGCTGGCAGGTTCTGTGCGCATAAAGGTCGCAGCAGGCGGTCATCTGCGCCAGATTCACGTGAGATTACCGGCATGGTTTCCTTTCGTTGTGACATCGGGCGCTGACCAATGACTTCGCCGGTAATAATAAAATCAAAGTTATTTTCTTCAATCCACTGTTGTGCTTTATGAACCATAAAAATTTTACAGTCCAGGCAGGGATTCATATTGGCGCCGTAACCGTGTTTGGGGTTAAGCAGCACATCTTTATATTCTTCGACGATATCGATAATGTGAAGCTTGATGCCCAGTGTTTCTGCAACCCATAAAGCATTGTTACGCTTTGGTCTGGCTTTATCTTTTTTGCGGATGGCATGGGTGTGGCCTTCAACGCAGAAGCCGGTAAAAAAATTAATGCCCTCAACGTGAACGCCCTGATCCATGGTTACTTTTGTAGCTAACAGGGAATCAAGACCGCCAGAAATAAGGGAAACAGCTTTAGCTTTAGACATTATGCAACCAGACCAGTAAAACGAAACCGCTTATTTTACCAGCCTGGAGCGTCTAATGGCGACTCTTGTTGTTAATTATTAGAGGAGTGGCTGTGGTGTAGTGGCTCAAAATGCGCTGAGCATTCTGACTACCGGTATCCTGCCATTGTTCAATGGCCTGTAGCGGTAGCAGTGCGGGTTCACTACGAATATTCTGCAGTACATCCATCATTTGAACAAAGTGTGTGGAGAGCTGCTGGTATAATTGAGCAAATGCTTTCCTGAGGAGTTCAGCAAGATGAATGTAGGCGCTGCGGCCAAGATCAACGTAGTAGCTTACTTTAACCAGTCGCTTTTCAGCCTGTTGTGGAAAAAGGCCGGACAATAGAAGGCATTGGTCGCCTACATCCCTTAGCTGTTGCTGTTTGGCGTGGTTAGGCAGGCTGGCGCTATTCAGGTACTCCGGAGCTAGTGCCTTGCTGGCGAGGTGTGAATCCTGTGTAAAGCGCATCAGGGTAAAAATCAGATAGCTTTCCAGGTCTTCATTGAGCTGGCAGTGACAGTGACGCTCGGCATCCTGCAGTAATTTCTTCCATTGTGCTGTGGTGGTAGGTTCAAGCAGAAGCTTTTCAGACATATACGACTCCTGAAAATGGGTCTTCATAATCTTATAGCTTATATCGGCATATAAAACAGCGACTTGAGCTCTGCAGGACAGAGGATCAAAGCGTTTTTTAGGGTATACTTCCCCGTTCTAAAATAATCATCAGAAATTGAATAATCAAATGGCATACGATGTAACAACATTTCAGGGGCTGATTCTGGCTCTGCAGGATTACTGGGCAAAACAGGGCTGTGCAATTTTGCAGCCACTGGATATGGAAGTGGGAGCAGGGACTTTTCATCCGGCGACGTTTTTACGTGCCATAGGACCGGAGCCCTGGCGTGCAGCCTATGTGCAACCATCAAGGCGACCCACTGATGGCCGTTATGGCGAGAATCCTAATCGTTTGCAGCATTATTACCAGTTTCAGGTGGTGCTTAAACCAAATCCTGATGATATTCAGGAGCTGTATCTTGGTTCGTTAAAAGCACTCGGTTTTGATCCGCTGGTACATGACATTCGATTCGTTGAAGATAACTGGGAGTCTCCTACGCTGGGTGCCTGGGGTCTGGGCTGGGAAATCTGGCTTAATGGCATGGAAGTGACTCAGTTTACCTATTTCCAGCAGGTGGGCGGTCTGGAGTGTCGGCCAGTGACGGGTGAGATTACATATGGGCTGGAGCGACTGGCCATGTATTTGCAGAATGTTGAAAGTGTCTTTGAGCTGGTCTGGACACGAGGGCCTCAGGGTGTCGTGACTTATGGTGATGTATTTCATCAGAATGAAGTTGAGCAGTCACATTATAATTTTGAGCATGCCAATACAGAGGCTCTATTTGCCTGGTTTGATACCTGTGAAAAAGAAAGTCAGCGTTTGATTGAGGCTGGCTTACCCTTGCCAGCGTATGAGCAGGTACTAAAAGCATCCCATACTTTTAATTTACTGGATGCGCGTCATGCGATATCGGTAACTGAGCGTCAGCGGTATATCCTGCGAGTCAGAACCTTATCCCGTGCAGTGGCTCAGGCCTATTATGATGCTCGTGAGGCGCTAGGCTTCCCTATTTGCAAAACATCGCAGGAGGGTAATGTATGAGCACAAAAGATTTACTAATAGAGATTGGTACGGAAGAACTGCCACCGAAAGCATTAAATAAGCTGTCGGCTGCATTTACCCAGAGTGTTGAGCAGGGATTAAAAGACAGTAATGTTACCTTTAGGCAGGCTACCGGTTATGCCGCACCGAGAAGACTCGCCATAATTGTCACGGCTGTAGAAGAGTCACAGCCAGATCGTGATGTAGAAAAAAGAGGGCCATCAATACAGGCCGCTTATGATGGTGATGGTAACCCAACAAAAGCAGCGCAGGGTTTTGCCCGTTCCTGTGGTGTTAATGTTGATGAACTGACGCGATTAAAAACAGATAAGGGTGAATGGCTGGTTTTTCGTGAAAATGAAAAAGGCAAACAGGCCGTTGAGCTGATAGCCGGTATTGTTAATCAGGCGCTGGCGAAATTACCCATTCCAAAGCGTATGCGCTGGGGCGACCATAATGAAGAATTCGTAAGACCGGTTCACTGGGTCACTTTATTGTTTGGCAGTGATATTGTTGAGGCAGAAATTTTAGGCATAAAAACCGGAAATAAAACATATGGGCATAGATTCCATTACCCTCAGGCGATTAGTTTAAATAGTGCCGAAGAGTATCTATCTAAACTTGAAAATCCAGGTTATGTCATTGTTGATACAGCTGCACGTAAGAACGCCATCATGCAACAGGTTGAACAGCAGGCCGAACAGCTCGGTGGACGTGCGCTAATAGATGATGATTTATTAGATGAGGTGACAGCGCTGGTAGAATGGCCAGTTGCACTCGCCGGTGATTTTGACGAACATTTTCTTGAAGTGCCGGCAGAGTCTTTAATCAGCTCAATGCAGGATCACCAGAAATATTTTCCTGTTGTAGATAGTGAAGGCAAGTTGATGGCTAACTTTATTACCATTAGCAATATTGATAGTGCTGATATGAGTAAAGTTAAGCAGGGTAATGAACGGGTTATTCGTCCGCGTTTATCAGATGCGGCATTCTTCTGGGAACAGGACTGCAGGCAGCCATTAGAAACACATATTGATTCACTTGATAAAGTTGTGTTCCAGAACAAGCTGGGTTCACTGGGTGATAAAAGTCGACGAGTTGCAAAAATTGCTGAAAAAATTGCTGAAGCACTTGGCGAAAATAAAAATTATGCACATAGAGCAGGTCTGTTATCCAAGTGTGATCTGATGACCAATATGGTTTTTGAGTTTACTGATCTGCAAGGCATCATGGGTCGATATTATGCAATTAATGATAATGAGCCAGGTGATGTTGCAATCGCATTAGATGAACAGTATATGCCACGCTTTGCAGGTGACAGTTTGCCAGAGACATCGACTGGACAAATACTCGCCCTGTCAGACAAGTTGGATACACTGCTGGGTATTTTTGCCATAGGCCAGAAGCCTACCGGTGAAAAAGATCCATTTGCATTACGTCGTGCCGCACTGGGTGTATTACGTATTTTAATTGAGCGTAATTTAATGCTTGATTTAAAAGACATGCTGGCGATTGCTGCCAGTACATTTCAGGACACTGTTGATGCAGAGTCAGCAATTGAAGATGTTGTAGATTTTATCCTGGATCGTTTACGTGTTTATTATTTGAATCAGGATGTATCAATTGATGTTTATGATGCAGTAGCGGTATTACGACCAACCTGCCCAATGGATTTTGATAGACGTATAGTGGCAGTCAATGCATTCAAGAGTATGCAGGAAGCAGAAAGTCTTGCTGCAGCCAATAAACGTATACAGAATATCCTGAAAAAGATTGAGGGTGGCATTCAGCAGTCAGTCAGTGAAAAATTACTGACAGAGGCAGCAGAAAAGAAACTCCATGAGCAATTGACCATTGCATCTGAAAAAGTAATGCCAATGTTTGATCAGGGTGATTATAAAATGGCGCTTCAGGAACTGGCCGGTTTGCGAGAAACGGTTGATGCTTTCTTTGATGATGTTATGGTTATGGTTGATAATGAGGCGGTAAAAAATAATCGTATTGCCTTATTATCTCAGTTAGCGGGACTATTTATCAGGGTGGCAGATCTTTCACGCTTGCAGTCATGAAGTTAATCATACTGGAGTGTGATGGGGTTATTGGTCATCAGTCTGTGGCCGAAATAAAAAATCCTGACGACTGGCAGTCTGTAGATGAAAGCGTCAAAGCTATGGGTCGACTTTGTCAGTCAGCTTATACGCTGGTGGTTGTTGCTAGTCAGCCGAATGGTGATCAGGGAATAGAAATGTTACAGGCAATTTATAAAAGGCTTGGACAGTCGCTTGAACAATATGGTGGGCATATCGATGCATTATTCTTCTGTCCCCATGATGTAAAAGATTCATCTGAATGTCGAAAGCCTGAAACCGGGTTATATGCAGAAATTGAAAAACGTTTTCAATGTAACTTGCAGGACGTTCCGGTCATTAGTAATACACTCGAAAATATTGAGGCATTAAAATCTACCGGTGCCATTCCTGTTATTGTAAACTCAGCTGATAAAAAAACTACATTGACTGATATTGATCCAGTGTTGCTAAAACGAGTTCAAATATATAATGATCTAGCTGAATTTTCTGAGGCCATAATAATGGGGACAGATGAGTGAGTGAAGAACATATTCCATCAAAGCCAGAGCTTTATATTAGATCAATAGTATTCTGGGTATTAAGTTTTCTCTGGCTGATTATCATAGTGACAGGCACTTTGCTCGCTTTCCCGTTTTCAGTTCATGTGCGTTACAGTGTGGCTTCTGGCTGGGCGAAGGGCACCATTAATTTGTTGAGAATTATTTGTAATGTAAATTACAAAGTCGAAGGAATAGAAAATCTTCCACAAGGTGCTGCCATCGTTATGGCCAAGCATCAATCGACATGGGAAACGTTATTTCTACAGAAACTATTACCACCACAGTTATGGGTTGTTAAAAGAGAATTGTTGCACGTGCCAATTTTTGGATGGGGACTGGCATTGTGTGAGCCTATTGCTATTGACCGAAGTGCTGGTCGTAAGGCGATCGACCAGATGGTCGAACAGGGTAAGCAGAAGCTGGAGCAGGGGCGCTGGATTATTATTTTCCCGGAAGGTACAAGAGTAACGCCAGGTGAAAGTAATCGATATAAAATTGGTGGCCCTATTCTCGCTTCACTGGTTGAATATCCGGTTGTGCCAGTCGCACATAATGCAGGAGAGTACTGGCCAAAGCACAGCTTGATAAAATGGCCGGGCACTATTACCGTTTCAATTGGCCCTGTGATTAATGGTTATGGTAAAAAGCCAGAGGATATAAAAGAAGAAGTAGAAACATGGATAGAAAATAAAATGCTAGAAATCAGCGATAAATCAAAATGGAATCGTTAACCTATAGTGAAAAAAGCAATTTGCAATTAGCGGTGGTCTGATTGCAAATGGCATCAGTGCCTTCGTTGCGTAAGTCGTTTAATGTAACAATGACATTTTTAATATAGGCGGGTTCATTTCTTTGTTTGTGATGTTTTAAGTCAGGCTGGTCTGGTGCATCGGTTTCGATGAGTAGGCTATCAAGAGGTAGCCTTCTAACAATTTCTCTTAGGCGTGTGGCGCGATCATAGGTAATGGCGCCACCAAAGCTTAAATAAAATCCCAGATCAATTAACTGCAAGGCCTGTTCATAACTTCCGGAATAGCTGTGAATCATACCCTTCAGGCCTGGGAATTTTTTTAGCGCATAAATAATCTCTTCAGTGGCTTTGCGTGAATGAATGACAACCGGTAAATTATGTTTTTGTGCGATTTCAAGTTGCGCCTGAAAAAAAGCTATCTGTTTTTCTTTGTTTAGATCCTTTAAATAAAAATCCAGACCGCATTCACCAATGGCAACAGGCTTTTCTTTAATTATCCATTCTTCAAGTAAGACGATATCTTCATGAGTATGCTGATCAATATAGTAGGGATGTAATCCGTAACAGGGATGGAGATTGCGATACTGATTGCAGGCTGTTTTTATACGAGGCCATGTATCGGCGGAAACACCAGGCACAATTAAATGTTCAATGCCCGCCTGTTGAGCGCGATCAAGAACCTGTTCACGATCGCTATCAAAGGCTTCAAAATCAATATGGCAGTGACAGTCGATAATCATGATTTTATTCTAGCAATAAAACGTGGTTAAAAGCGCTGCTTAACAGGCAAAAAAAAGCCCGCTAAAAGCGGGCTTTTTAATATGAGCAAAGAAATTATTTTGCTTTTTTCGATTTTTCAATCATGTCATGGATGATTGGTGTCAGGATGACTTCCATTGCCATGCCCATTTTTCCGCCAGGTACAACAATAGTATTACGACGAGACATGAATGAGTCATGAATCATGTTTAATAGATAAGGGAAGTCGATATCGAATTTTGCTGGGTCTTTAAAACGAATCACAATAAAACTTTCATCCGGTGT
>JAPHQX010000125.1 GCA_026196035.1 Gammaproteobacteria bacterium | reverse complement strand
CCATCATCACCTAATACTATGGTGTTTCCAGCCCGAACCATTGATGAGGACATCAACAGCAACAACAGAAAAAACATGCCAGATAAAACTTTCATTAATAACTCCTTAAATTTTATATCTATTTGTTAGCAGGGATTATGCCAAACATCTGTTTCTAACTAATAACCCTTAATAGACAACAACTTACAACAATTATTCTATCCGGACTTAGACGCCAGTTATATATAACTGACATAAAATGTCATGACATTTTTATGACAGGTCATGTCAATATCACAATATAAGACTCATGATTAACCGCCATAAGCACTAAACAACTAGATTCCAGACTTTAATATAGATCAACCACTCTAATTTTGTAGAAATATAATCTGATCATTTGACTCAAAACTTATTCAGGCAACAATACCTCACCATGCAGTAATAATTCCAGCGTTTCTCTCTGCCGAATAACATACGCCTGGTCACCATCCACCATAATCTCTGCCGCCCGTGGCCGGGTATTGTAATTAGAACTCATGCTAAAACCATAGGCACCGGAAGATCGCACCGCCAGCAGATCACCCTGTTGCAAATTCAGTTCTCTATCTTTTCCCAGGAAGTCTCCAGTCTCACAGACCGGACCAACCAGATCATAATGCTGGCCACGACCTTCTCTCGGACGTAACGGAACAATTTCCTGCCAGGCACTGTATAAAGCCGGGCGCATCAGATCATTCATCGCGGCATCAATAATGGCAAAGTTTTTATGCTCCGCATGTTTCAGATACAACACCTCTGTCAGTAAAACACCCGCATTACCGGCGATAGCACGCCCCGGCTCTATAATGATTTCCAGATCACGATCTTTTAACTGATTAACCAGCGCCTCAGCCTGCTCAGCCGGGCTTGGCGGCTGTTCATCCTGATAACAAATACCCAGACCGCCACCCAGATCGAGATGTGACAACTGAATACCTTTTGCTGCCAGCTCATCGACCAGTTCCAGCACCCGAACCAGTGCATCAACAAAAGGCGCCACCTGCGTCAACTGAGAACCAATATGACAATCGATACCTTTTATTTCTAAATTTGCCATGCCGGCGGCTTTTTCAAACACTGCCACCACGTCATCATGGGCGATACCAAACTTGTTTTCTTTGAGGCCCGTTGAAATATAGGGGTGTGTCTTTGCATCCACATCAGGATTAACCCGCAGTGAAACCGGCGCTTTCATGCCCTCTTCACCGGCCACCTGATTCAGCACTTCAAGCTCTGCTTCAGACTCTACATTAAAACAGCGAATACCCGCCTGCAGTGCACGGCGCATTTCATCAACTCGTTTACCGACTCCGGAAAAGACGATTTTATTTGCTTCACCCCCCGCTCTCAGGACACGCTCCAGCTCACCCACAGAAACAATATCAAAACCGGAACCCAGTCTTGCCAGAACGTTCAATACCGCCAGGCTGGAATTGGCCTTCACCGCATAGCAGACCAGATGGGGATAATCACCCAGCGCCGAATCGAAAGCTTTCCAGTGTCGCTCGAGGGTTGCACGTGAATAAACATAGGCAGGCGTACCATATGCTCTGGCGATCTCTGCCAGCTCTACATCTTCGGCATACAGGCTGCCATTCTTATAACTAAAGTGATTCATGATTTTAAACCGGGGCGTTATTTTTGTTGTTGTGATTCATTATCGGGCAAATACAGATCGCCCGTTTTGCCACAACTACTCAGCATACTTGATAGTGATAATAGCGCCACCACAACAATAAACACCCAGTTTGCCCAACAAAATCTCATAAGCTATCTCTAATTATTTACCAAAGCATGTATTATCATACTTTATGCGACTAAAAAGCAGCATTTTTCTATGGGTGTCACTGGCCACCATTATCCCATTGACGGCGCTGATCCTGGTGATCACTGCCTATAGTGAGCGCCTGCATCATAAAAATGTTGAGTCGGAAATACAGACCAGCATAAAAAACATTATTTCTGAACTCGAGTTCAGACAGAACTATGTCAACAAGATTGTCCTTTCACTGGCCACATCACCAGCCATTAAAAACTTTTTTCCCGTACTCCAGTCAGCCGCTGAAAATGACCTTCATCCCAACTATTTCGAAGAAGCCGGAAAGCTGAATCGGTTTCTCGCCGGTTTTCAACATTCCGTTCCCGGTCTCGATACGGTACGCGTACTGGATATCGATGGTAATACGCTGGTTAAAATCCGCTTTGGCAAACACCTGCCCGCCCTGTTTGAAAGCATGGAAGACATTCCCTTCGCTGAAGAAGAACTGATTGATGAGCATTTTCTCAGCTGGATGATGCAACTCCAGCCTTATCAGGTGTCTTATGGCCAGTTACCTCTGAGCCAGCGCGATTATGCTGAAGGCCAGGAATTATCTTTATTAAACTTAATTGTTCCGCTGGCTGATAGTCAGGATAAAACCGTGGGGTTTCTAACCGCCCGAACACTGGGCAATCAGATGGACAATATTCTTCAGACAACCTCTCTTGGCACTAATGTACATATTGTCATTGCTGAACTGAATCCTGATAATCCTACGCGCAATGGCATGCTGCTATACAGCGACACCGATCATCTCAAGTTTAGTGTACCCCGCCTGCCAGAATCAAAAATTAATACCCGCATTAGTGATGCTGCCTGGCAACTCATGCTGGCAAACAGATATGGCACTTACCATAATAGTGAAAATAATCAGAATTATTTCTTTCAGGAATTTTATCCCTACAAAAATCAGCTCGTCAGCTGGATGATCATGCTACAGATGGATGAACGTTATTTTAACGAACCTTTCCAGAGAATTCGTTTTGGTTTATTTGCTTTTGCTGCCTTTGCACTCATTATCAGCTTACTGCTCGCCAACATGGGTGCAAAACATATTGCCGAACCCATAACTCGTTTTTCTCACATGTTAAAGAAATACGCTGATGGTGAAAAACTGGGTAATGAACCCCCGGAGATTACGGCCACCGAACTCAAGGAATTAAATCACTCATTTAACTATCTGGTGAATACTCTGGAATCAACAGAAAAAGAAAGAGATCGCGCTCAGAACATGATGCTACAAAATGCCAAGCTTGCCAGCATTGGCGAAATGGCCGCAGGCATTGGACACGAAATTAATAATCCTTTAAATAATATTCTGTCTTATGCCAAACTGATTGAACGTGATATTGCCGATGACAACACAGAAATAAAAGAAGACATTGTCGGCTTACGCAATGAAGCCCTGAGGGCCAGCCGCATTATCAAAGGCATACTCAATTTCGCGCGTCAGGTTCCTCCTGAATATAAACCTTTTAATCTAGGAGACTGGCTTAAAGATACTTTATTACTGGTAGAGCCTGAAGCTCACAAACATAAGGTAACCACCTCACTGATTAATTATCCCGATATTCAACTGGAAGGTGATTATCAACAATTACAACAGGTTTTACTTAATCTGTTAATCAATGCCATTCAGGTCAGCAAACAGGGTCAGGAGGTTAAACTCACTGCACAAATAATCGACGACCATCAGATTCAGGTCATGGTTTCAGATCAGGGCAAGGGCCTGTCAGCTGATGAAAAGGAAAAAATATTTGATCCTTTCTTTACGACTAAAAGCATTGGTGAAGGCAGTGGCCTGGGTTTGTCTATCAGTCTTGGCATCGTACAATATCATCATGGCCAGCTAAAACTGGAAAACAACACTCAGGGTGGCGTCGATGCTATTATCCTTTTACCCATAAAAAATACCCATTATGACAGCTGAACTAAAAACACATTTCATAGATGATGACCCAGGCCGGCCATGAGTACTAACTTAAAAATACATTTCATAGATGATGACCCAGGCTAGATATGAGCACTAACTTGAAGATACATTTTATCGATGACGACCCAACAGCGGGGGATTTATTTCGTCGCTTTAGTCGTGATAAAGGCTATGACATTCATATTTTTCGAGAGCCCGAAAAAGCCCTGGACGATATTCAAATGAACGGCAGCCATCTGGTAATCACCGATCTCAGCATGCCTGGTATGTCAGGACTTGAATTACTCGAAGAGATTCGTCATACCGATATCGAAGTGCCGGTGATTATGATTACCGGATTTTCAACAGAAGATAATGCCATCAAAGCACTGCGCATGGGCGCAACTGATTTTATTAAAAAACCATTTGATATGGATGCGCTGTTTGATCAAATTGATGAAACATTACAGTCTGCTGAAAAACGTAAACAGAACAAAAGCAAACAACCCAAAATGGCCGACCATCAGCAACAGTTCGGCATGATTGGCGATTCTGATGCGATTAAAAAAATATTTTCAGTCATCGATAAAATTTCCGATATTCGATGCAATGTCATTATTGATGGCGAATCAGGCACCGGCAAAGAACTGGTCGCCCATGCCATTCACAACCATAGCCAGTTTGAAGACCAGCCTTTTATTGTTATTGACTGCGGCTCGCTTACCGATACCTTATTAGAAACCGAATTATTCGGTCATGAAAAAGGTGCCTTTACAGGTGCCAGTCAGAACAAACCGGGACTGCTTGAAGTGGCATCCGGTGGCACGGTTTTTCTTGATGAAATCTGTAATATTTCAGATGCCATGCAGATGAAACTGATGCGTGCCGTACAGGCGCAACAAATCACCCGGGTGGGCGGCCTGCAACCCATCGATATCGATGTTCGTTTTGTCGCTGCTACCAATCGCAATATTGAAGAGATGATCGCAGAAGGGCAGTTTCGTCATGACCTTTATCATCGCCTCAATGTTGTTGCGATTACCATGCCTCCCCTCAGGGAGCGCAAAGATGATATTGAATCCCTGGTCGCATTTTTTGTTAAGGAATTTGCTCAACGCTACCACCGAGATGTCACCGGCTTTGATAAGGAATCGATCGAACAGCTCAAACACTATAGCTGGCCGGGTAACATTCGTGAATTACGCAATCTGGTCGAGCGCACCATCGCACTGGCAGACTCAGCCGAACTTCATATTGATCAGAAGCTGATGGCCAGCAGTTCTGATGACAGTATTGATAGCGACTCACCCTCTCTTGAAGTACTGGAACAACGCTACATAATGAAAATACTTCAGCGCTGTAATAACAACAAAGAGCAGACTGCAGATATTCTGGGGATTAATAAATCCACTCTGTGGAGAAAATTACAGAACTGGCAACAGAACCCTTAAATCATTTATAAACCGGCGTAAGTTACAAAGCTGGCAGGACAAACCTTAATATTCTTTTGAGCCGGCGTAAATTACCTCAACATCAACTTCAGGCTATATAGCATTCTGCACCCCTGTTTATTGCATTTTGCAATATCTGCAAGTTTTCATCGTCCCTGTTTAAACTTAAGCTACTGATAATATTCATATTATTACCCTGGCATGGCTTATGCTCCTTTATCTCTATGAAAGTGAAATTCCATTATTCATTCATACATTCGCTATTATTGGCTGCCGCCTTAATCGCTATTTTTCTGTTAATGAATACCTGAGGTTTAAAATGAATTCGCAACGACGCTTAATGCTTAAAAGCTCTTTTGCCACTGCCGCGCTGGGAACAGCAGTTGCAGCTGGTCTGATTACCCCGCGCAGCATCATGGCCGCAAATCTGCCTAATGCCTTTGCCGCTAAATCCGTAACCGGCGTGATCAATGAAATGTTTGCTGGCCAGACCCGTTTGACCAGTAAACAGGTTCAGATCAAGGCGCCTGACATTGCTGAAAATGGTGCCGTTGTACCTGTCACTATAAGCAGTGATCTTAAAGATATTCAATCCATCAGTTTACTGGTGAGCAATAACGCAACGCCATTAGTCGCCAGTTATGATTTTGAGCCGGGTACTGAAGCTTTTATTTCGACTCGAATTAAAATGGGTAAAACATCAGAAGTTGAAGCCATCGTCAAAGCCGGCGGCAAACTTTACACGGCTTCAAAAGAAGTTAAAGTCACTATCGGTGGTTGTGGAGGTTAATCATGAGCACAATTAAAATTCGCGCAAAAAATAAAGATGGTCTAACTACAGTGAAAGCTCTGATTAACCATCCTATGGAAACAGGTATGCGTAAAGACAAAAAAACCAGCAAGATGATTCCTGCTCATTTTATACAGGAAGTCAGCTGTACGGCTAATGGCAAAAAAGTGCTTCATGCTAACTGGGGAACAGCTGTTTCTAAAAATCCCTATATTTCCTTTAAATTAACCGGTGCCGGCAAAGGTGATCAGTTAGTTTTAAGCTGGAAAGATAATCTGGGCAATTCTGATAGCCTGACTTCAGTCGTTAAATAGTTTACCCCTGGTATAAGGCAGGGATGCCTGAGTTAGGTTTTTTATTTAAAAGAGTCCGCTAATGCACGCAAAT
>JAPHQX010000146.1 GCA_026196035.1 Gammaproteobacteria bacterium | reverse complement strand
TCTGGCCATATAATGCTACAGGAAGCGACATCCAGGTCCGTCCATGACGCCCTGCCACTGCCTAAAAGACCTGATTCACTACTCTCACTTAATACAATGAATATCGAATACACAATGCTATTTTCACTAAAAGATTAAAGTTGATCAACAAATAACAATACTTAAATCACCAATATTTTATTCTGCATATATTATTACCTGCATAAACAAACTATCATCTCTACTAATACTATTCTAGTAGCCATCAATCACTCAACAATGTTTCAAATAACTACGAGCATGACGCTTTCAGTACTTAAATAGAAATTTGGCTATATTATCGACTAATAAAGTCTATTACCTTTTTGTTGTTACTTATGCTGTTTAAGCTTTAAACTAACCCAATGAATACTCCATACACTCTTAGCCGGACAAACGCTCACTGGCTTGGCTGCTTCTCTGCCATGGCCAGCCCCTGTGAAATATTAATGGCCACAGACGATAAAAAAATGGCTGTAAAAATCACTGAACTGGCCTGCACTGAAGCTCAACGCATAGAACAAAAATTCAGTCGTTATCGTGATGATAATATTATTTATAAAATTAATAATTCAAACGGAACAAAAATAAAAGTTGATGATGAAACTGCCAATATGCTGGATTTTGCAGATCAGTGTTATCAGTTAAGCGATGGTAAATTCGATATCACCTCAGGCGTATTAAGAGCCATCTGGAAATTTGATGGTAGTGATAACATTCCCTCACAACATCAGATTGATGTCATTAAATCAAAAATTGGCTGGGATAAGGTTATCTGGCAACGGCCTTATATAACTTTGCAACCGGGGATGGAAATTGATCTTGGTGGACTGGGTAAGGAATACGCTGTGGATCACACGGCCCTGTTAATCAAACCCATTCTCGAAACTGGCGTGCTGGTTAATTTTGGTGGTGATATTTTTACCTATGGCGCAAAAGATAAAAGCAAACCCTGGATCATAGGCATCGACGACACCCATGCCACGGGTAAAAAAGCCCGCGGTCAGGTAGAGTTAAATAAAGGCGGCCTTGCAACCAGTGGTGATGCTCGACGTTTTTTAATTAAAGACAATATACGCTACAGCCACATATTAAACCCGCTCACTGGCTGGCCAGTGCCTGATGCACCTCGCTCGGTGACTGTGATTGCTCACAGCTGTCTGGAAGCTGGCATGCTATCGACTTTCGCCATGCTGGAAGGCAAAAATGCGGATGAATTTCTTAAGGCACAGGATGTGCAATATTATTGTCAGTACTAATCATTATCTAATAAAAAATTAAGCCCATAAAAAAGGCAGCCTCATAGCTGCCGTTTTTATTATTACATTATGAAAACACTACCAGTAGAACGAGTAACCCACCTGAATAATAAAGGCATCTAAATCAGGCACTATATCCTGACTGCCTGCATCACCCGTTAAAGTACCAATGCTGCTATTTACCTTGCTATAAGACTGTACAATAGATTCAGCACGTATACTGAATTCACTATTACCCTTCATCGGCATGACAAACTTCAGTCCAATAGTTGTGGTATTTAATTCACCCAGACGATAATCCGAACTGGCATATTGCGTCGTTGCTACCTGTGTATCCAGTATGTTGTGGGCAAAAAACTCTGCTGCTGATTGCGTGTAATAACGAAGATGCGGCTGCAGATAGGAACCACCGTTTAATTCATACCGATAATTTAAATCGACAGTATGTGAATTAACATCCCAGTCATCGGTGTGATAACGATAAGATACATTAATCACATCTTCTGTTAGGTGATGCACTGTTTTCCAGTAGAACACCTGACGTGAGCGGGAATCGGGACGATTCTCATACACATAAGGTAAGTCATCACCCACCTGCCCTATTCGAGTACCGGAATTATCCACTACAGTAAGAACCTTATAGGGATCATTCATATAACCCGATGCACTGCTCAAACTTAAATTAAACTGCATTAATGTTTTACGATTAATCACCTGAGTCACACCAATCATAAAATCAGTAATGGTTTTATTATCCGAGTCGCCATCACGTGACAATGAAAGGTCTGCACCAGGCGTTTTCATATTTGCAAAAGGCGTTGGTACATCACCTACTGGACTGATGGTATCCGCATTAACACCCAGAGCCGTAGTTAAGGTGGTATTGCGCTCGTTAAAATCGCGCATAAACGTGGCAGATACACCCAGTGACATGTAATCAAATTCATTTGATATGTTACCGCCCAGAATCATACGGCTATTGTTATCCAGTACAGGTCGCTCCCAGTCAGCACTGAATGCTACACGCGTGTCATGAAAAGTATCATCCAGTGGATTTTCACCTGCAGCAACAGTGTAACCACCATTACCGGAAGGCTTGGTGAATGTTTGTGCTGTACCCGAAGTATGAGCACCATTAGGCGTGGCACCGGTTAATGAATCCAGTACCAGTTTCATACTGAGAAACGTATCTTCTTCAACTTCTTTTCTGGCTGACATAATCGGCTCTATTGCAGTCACTCGACTATCACTTTCTGAATAAATCATCAGTGCAGAATCAACTTCCCATCCATCAGCCGCCTGTGCTGACTGACCTGCAGTCTGTAACAATGCACAGGTTGCCAGTGCCAGTTTTTCACGAACCGTTATGTTTTTTGTCTGTGATGTATTTTTCATAGATTTTAGTTGCATCCGCAGCCACCTCCGCCAACACCCTGGCCTCCCATGGAGGCCTCTTTACTAAAATAAATATGTTCGTCCAGCGCGCTATCCAGCTTATCTGCTACCAGTGCCATTGATGGCCTGGCTAATAAATCTTTTTCCCAGGGCTGAACTGTTGAACATGCTGCCAGCAGCCAGGCTGTTAATAACAATAATAAAACCTGTTTCATAAATACACCGCCTATTGTTGTAATAACTTAGCCACACCCTGTTCAAGGCTGGCTATATCTTTTTCACGAAATCCTGTGTGCTTACCAACAACATAACCAGCTCTATCAATAAGATAACTGCTGGGCATGCCTTTAAGCTTGAAACTAGTTGCTGTATCACCCGCCGGATCGAACGCCACAATAAAATTAGCCGGAACTTTCTCTAAAAATCTATCTGCAAGGTGTTTTTCCTTATCCAGGTTGATAGCTAATATAACCAGCCCCTGGTCTTTATATTTTTGCTGCAACTGATTTAACCAGGGAAATGATTTTTTACAGGGTTTGCACCATGAAGCCCAGAAATCAACATACACCACTTTGCCTTTAAACTGTGCAGGTGTAACTTCACCATTAATGGCAGGCAATTTAAAGTCAGGGACTTTTGTCTTTTCTGCCAGTGCCGAAATTGAAAAAGCACATACAACAACAAACGTTATGTATTTTAAGATCTGCTTCACCTGTTTACCCTCTTATTCTATTAAACTGTTTAAATTAAAATAGATTAGCATTAACCCAGAAATGAACCAGAATACTGGCGGCATAACCTGCGGCTATAGCTGGCGCCCACTTCAGATGTCCGAAGAAGGTATACTGGCCCCGCGCCTGCCCCATTAAAGCAACACCCGCAGCCGAACCAATCGACAACAATGAACCACCGACACCTGCAGTCAAAGTCACCAGCAACCACTGACCAGTCGACATATCAGGATTCATGGTTAATACCGCAAACATTACCGGAATATTGTCGACTATAGCCGATAACACACCCACAGCAACATTGGCACTGGTCGCACCCCACTGGTTATACATAAGCTCTGAAGCCATACCCAGATAGCCTAAAAATCCAAGACCACCTACACAAAGCACAACACCATAAAAGAAGAACAGGGTATCCCACTCAGCACGGGCAATTTTGGTGAAAATATCAAAAGGAACGATTTCACCCATCTGACCCGCATGTTCATCTGTGACATTAGCTGGCAAACATTTATGACTGGTCTTTTTCAGATAAAATCCGAAGAATTTCAAATAACCCAGACCGGTTAACATACCAATGACAGGGGGCAAGCCGAGGAAGTTGTGGTACATCACGGCAGTGGCAATGGTCATAAGGAATAAAGCAATAATGCGTTTAGCACCACGCTTCATAGGAATAACTTCACCTGATGCACTGGGATTTTCTGCCGGGACTGCAAAATGCATAATTGCAGCAGGTACGACGAAATTAACCACCGAAGGTATAAACAGTGCAAAGAAGCCCCAGAAATCAACAACACCTTTTTGCCAGACCATCAATGTTGTGATATCACCAAAGGGACTAAATGCACCACCCGCATTAGCACCCACAACAATATTGATACAGGCCAGAGTAATAAACCGGGTGTTATCACCACCCACTGATAAAACAACCGCACACATTAATAGCGCTGTTGTTAAATTATCTGCAATAGGAGAAATAAAGAATGCCAGAATACCTGTCATCCAGAACAGCTGACGAAAACCGTAACCTTTACGAATTAACCATGAACGTAAGGCATCAAATACCTGGCGCTCTTCCATGGCATTGATATACGTCATCGCTACCAGCAGGAACAACATTAGTTCTGCATACTCAAGCAGGTTATGACGCACCGCATGCTCGGCCAATTCAGACATACCGTGATTCATATACACAGCACCAATCATGGCCCAGATAATACCGGCAGCTATAATCACCGGTTTAGATTTACGTAAATGGGTAAACTCTTCTGCCATCACCAGCAGATAAGCCAGAACAAAAATGGCCAGCGATGCAAAACCAACACCACTGCTGGTTAGATCCATTACTTTTCCTTCACTTGCCATAACCTGCAACGGCAGCAATAAAAAACCCAGCGCTGTTACGCATTTTATTAACCAATTTTTCATACAGTTTTCTCTTTATAATAATTCTTAAAAAACAACATTCATCATGAACAACATCACAACCAGGAATAACACAGTCATGATACCGCCGGCTTTCATAAAGTCAGGCACTCGATAACCGCCTGGCCCCATAATCAGCGCATTCACCTGATGAGTTGGAATCAGGAATGAGTTTGATGTTGCGATGGCCACCGTTAAAGCATAAACAGCAGGATTGGCACCCACACCCAGAGCGATATTAACCGCCAGTGGAACTAACAATACTGTAGCACCCACATTGGACATTACCAGTGTAAAGAAAGTCGCCAATACAGCCACAGATGCCTGAATCACCCAGCCCGGGGCATGACCTACTACCAACAACACCTGTTCAGCTATCCATTTAGCCGTACCGGTGGTTTCAACCGCCAGACCTAATGGAATTAAGGATGCCAGCAGAAATACTGTTTTCCAGCTCACCGCTTCATAGGCTTCTTCTATCGTCAGTACCTGTGAAAGAATCATACCCATAGCACCGGTCAACAATGCCACTGACAGGCGCAGGTCGGTAAACAATACCAGGAACAGGGCAATACCAAAAAACAAACCTGCCCAGCCTAATTTATGGGGACGCAATTCTTCATGAGGGTATTCAGTAGTGACCACAACAAAGTTACGATCCGTTTCCAGACGCGCCAGATTATCCCATGACGTGTGAACAACTAAGGTATCACCTGCCTGCAATGGTGCATTTCGGATATCATCACCTTCACGCAATGTTTCACCATTACGATGCAAACAGACCATGGCCAGACCATAGGTTTTACGCATCCACACATCTCGCGCAGATTTACCAATCAATTGAGAACCCGGTGGAATAACCACTTCAGCAATACCGGCCTTGGTTGGAATTAAAGACTCTGCAAAACTACGTAATTCAGTACGTTTTTCCAGATTAAATTCTGCCACAAAACGATTCAGTTCTGCGGGTGAGGCAACAACACCTAAGACCATACCAGCCTGTAAACCCATATCACGGGATAAAGTACCTGCACCAATACGACTTTCTTCACCAGGTCGCTTACCTGCAATCACACGAATGCGTTGTGGCCCTTCAATTTCATCGAGTGTCTTACCTATTAAGGTACTGTCTGCTTTTATAACTACTTCATGCAGCACATATTCCACACCGTAGACTTCCTGAAAATACTTCATAGCATCAGCGCCTTCACTGACATCATGTCCTTTGCTGGTCGGCAAAACAAAACGACCAGCCAGTACAAAGTAAATAATACCTGTGACTACCAGCGCCAGACCGACAGGCGTCACAGAAAACAGCCCCCATGTTTCCATTTGCTGTTCAGCGGGTAATGCCTTATTAGACGTCAAAATAAGATCATTCAACAGAATCAGTGGTGATGAACCCACCATGGTTACCGTGCCACCTAATATTGCAGTGAATCCCATAGGCATTAATAAACGTGACATGGGCAGACCGGAACGGGCTGAAATACGACTCACCACCGGCAGGAATAATGCTGCAGCACCCACGTTTTGCATGAAAGAAGATATGAAGCCAACGGTACCGGAAATAATAGGAATGATACGACCTTCTGTGGTGCCACCAATTTTAAGAATAAAACTGGCCACCTTGCCCATGACACCGGTCTTATCCAGACCCGCACCAATGATCATCACCGCAATAATTGACATCACCGCATTGGAAGCAAAGCCATCAAACAGGTGCCTGGTATCAACTAAACCCTGCTCTAATCCCATCCAGGGCGCCAGTAATGCGGTCAATCCCAGCAGAACCATGATGGATGCCGCTGCGACATCCACACCCACAACTTCAAATGCAAACAGATAAATAGTCAGCACAAGAATGGCTGATACCCAGGCAATTTCAACAGTTGGCACAACCCAGGCCAGGTAGCCAGCCAGCAGGGCAAATAGCCCCAGCGCAATCAACTGTTTCATCAGGGGGGATTTTGATTTATGAATCATTTGCTCTTCATCGGCCAGGGCAGTCATTAATATCTATCTCCTAAATTTATGTAATACGGGGCATTCACTCGAAATTTCGAATAAATTGTCATGTGGATTTCTCAGGGAGCTACCAAATCAGGATTCAGCAGTAGAATATTCCAGATCGGAATTAAACTACTCAAATATACTTTTCAGCTTGAACTGTTGCTACTACCTTTAAATGGCGAACGATTCTGGGCTAGAGGACGATTGTATTCAAATGAATTAAACGATGATAATATTCCCATATGGAATATAAAAACCTGCCTGATCTGAAAGGACTGGCCTCTCTTAAAGCGGTTGTCGAACTGGGTGGTGTTGAAGAAGCCGGTCGCGCCCTGCATGTGGGTCAACCCGCCATTACCAAGCGACTGCGTGCACTTGAAGCCAGCTATGGCGTTAGCCTGATGAAGCGTGAAGGTCGCCGCCTCGAGCTAAGCGCTGCTGGAGAGAGAGTTTACGCTTATGCCCGATTAATTCTTGACCACCAGAGTAGTCTGCTCGATGACCTGGAAATTCTCCGAGCAGGACAAAATCGCCTGCGCCTGGAAGTCACCTTTTCCATTGGCGAGCATTTACTCCCAGATCTTCTACTGCAGTTTAATGACACCTATCCGGAATATCACATTCAAAGCCGCATGGGTTATACCCGTCGAATCCAGACTCGACTGGCCACCGGTCTTGCTGACCTCGCACTGCTGGAACAGGCGCCGGACCATCCGGATATTCTGGTACAGAAATGGCTGGATGATGAACTGTTGCTGGTTTGTGGCCCAGAACATCCACTCTGGGGAAGCGACCTCATTCCAGTTACGGAACTTGGCAATCTGCGTTATGTACTACGCGAATCCCAGTCATCTATGCGCATCATTCTGGATAAGGCATTAAAAGATATTGGTATTCAACAAATACCCGTCGCCATGGAAGTGGGTTCAACCGATACCATTGTAGAAATGCTGGAACGGGGTAAGCACGTTAGCTTCCTGCCCCGCTTTGCAGTCGAGAATGCACTGACAGAAAATACTTTATATCGCATCAAAATCCAGAGCCTGAGAATTAAACGCACCCTGTGGATAGCCCGTAGCCGATTAAATTTGAGCAATGACGTGGCTGAATTATTTATTCAGTTATTACGTGAAAAATAATTAATCATTCTATATGTTATATCTAGACATTAACTGTTTATACAACAATACTTGTTGTAACTAATTAAATTAATTAATTATTAGTTAAATTCCATACCCGCTATGTAATGAACTTATAAATACCATAGAATTATTAAGGATGACTTATAATGGTAAAAATATTATCTGGCAAAAAAGTCACGAACCTTATTCCTTCCCTTCTCATTATCACTCTATTATTAATACCGTCATTACATAAACACGCTAATGCAGATAACAACCTTATCCTGGCTGTACACCCTTATTTGCCTGCTGAAGAATTGAAAAAGAAATTCACACCCCTGGCAAACTATCTAAGCAATCAAACGGGCATGAAAATCATTGTCAAAATAGGCAGTAGTTATGATGAACATATTCAGTATATTGGGCAGGACAAAGTAGATATTGCTTATATGGGCCCGGCATCATATGTCACCATGACAAACCAGTTTGGTTCTAAACCCCTGCTGGCCAGACTGGAAATCAACAGCAATCCCTGGTTTCAGGGAAACATTATCACCCGCAATGACAGCGACATAAATACACTTGAAGATCTCAAAGGAAAACATATTGCCTTTGGCGACCCTAATTCCACGATGAGTTACATCATACCTCACTATATGCTAACTAAGGCAGGCGTGTTTACTGATCCACTCACCAAACATCAGTTTCTATATAGCCACAACAATGTTGCTTTAGGTGTACTATCTGGTGATTTTGATGCTGGCGCGGTAAAACCTGAAGTATTCAGAAAATTCGAAGCAAAGGGCTTACACACCGTGGCACTAACACCTAAAATCTCCGAACATCTTTTTATCACCAGAAGCAATCTTCCTGTAAAAAATATTGAGAAACTGCGTCACGCCATGCTGAATATAAAATATTCAGATGAAGGCATGATCGCACTAACCACCATCAAGAAAAGCATCACTGGCCTAGTCAAAACCAGTGATAATGACTATGAAAATTTACGCAAAATAATTATTGAATCACAACAATCTAAATAAACACTAATGACCAGGAAAAACACACTTAAAGCATGGACCGGACTAACAATTATTCTGTTAACATTGTTATTATCTGGCTGGCAATTTTTTAACAAACACTTCCAGTATGAACTTGAAATTGAAGCCAAAAACTCAACTAAAGAGCTGACCTTCATTTCCGATCTGGTGAAAAAAAGATTACAGAAAAAAGACTACCAACTCGCCCAGGACTTCATCACAAGCTGGGGGGAAAGAACGCCTGATATTGACGAGATCATCTTAGTAACAACAAACGGCTACGAACTTGCTCATTACAGCAATAACAAAGAATCTAAACATAGGCTAACAGAAGAGGTCGACATCCAGTACTCCTATGATCGAATGGCAAAACTAAAATTACGAAAAAGCCTTGATAACATCTACCGTCAACATCAATACTTTCTATATGAGCTATTAGCAGGCTATTGCATCATCGCCCTAATTTTATCCTACATGACACACACCATAGTACGCATAGAAAAACAGAAACAACAAATAATTATAGAAAATGAAAAACGCATACTGGCTGAAAAGGAACTTTCTGAAACCAATAAAATACTACAGGAAAGTGAACAGAATCTTGCAATTACCCTCAATAGTATTGGCGATGGCGTTATCACTACTGATGCAAAAGGACTCATCACAAGCATGAATCCTATGGCCGAGAAATTTACTGGCTGGCCACTGGAAGATGCTATAGATAAACCATTAAAAGACGTTTTTTGTATTATCGAGGAATCCACACGTAAACCTATGGACAGCCCGGTTGATAAAGTGTTATCCACAGGGGAAATAGTTTTTCTCAGTAACCATACGATATTGCTCTCAAGAAATGGAACCGAATACCATATTGCCGATTCAGCAGCCCCCATCAGAGAAGGCGATAATGATATTCTTGGCATTGTACTGGTATTTAACGATGTCACTGAACGCAAACATTCAGAAGAAAAAATCCGCACACTCTTCCAGGCCATTGAACAGAGTCCAATTTCAGTAACCATCACGGACCCCGATGCCAACATAGAATATGTAAACCATGCCTTCGAAAAATCAACCGGCTATCAGGCAAGTGAAGTTATTGGAAAAAACCCAAAAATACTGAAGTCAGGAAAAACATCTGAACATATTTATAACGAAATGTGGCAGGCCATAAGCAACGGGAATTCATGGAATGGCGAACTCATAAACCGCAGAAAGAATGGTGAGACATTCTGGGAAAGCACAAATATCGCACCCGTAGTGGATGACTTCGGCATTGTTCGACATTACCTGGCTGTCAGAGAAGATATCAGCCTTCGTAAACACCAGGAAGAAAAAATTCTACATCAGGCACACTTTGACGCCCTGACCGATCTTCCCAATCGATTTCTCTCACTTGATCGCTTAACACAGTTAATAAATGAAGCTGAACGTAACCGGGAATTAGTCGCTGTCCTATTTCTGGATCTGGATGATTTCAAAAAAATTAACGATTCTCTTGGTCATGATACGGGTGACAAACTATTAGTTGAAGCGGCTGATCGCTTACATAACGAAGTTCGAAGTGGTGATACAGTAGGACGCCTCGGTGGTGATGAGTTTATTATTCTACTGGGTGGACTAACACACGCTACCGATGCTCAACCTGTAGTTGAAAATCTGCTTAATCGATTCAGAGATGCTTTTAAAATTGACGAACGTGAACTCATACTGACAGCTAGCGTAGGCATCGCGATCTATCCTGATGATGGCGATAGCCCGTCCGAACTTTTGCGTAATGCAGATTCCGCTATGTACCACTCCAAGGAGCAGGGTCGTAACACCTATTCCTATTTTACAGAAACCATGAATCAGGATGTTTCACGACGACTGATTATTGAAGAACAGATGCACGGAGCACTGGACAGGGGTGAGTTTTATCTCTGCTATCAACCCAAGATAGAGATTCAAAGCCGTAACATTATAGGTGTAGAAGCATTACTACGCTGGAACAACCCTGTCCTGGGAAACGTAAATCCGGACGAATTCATTCCCATAGCTGAACAGACGGGTCTGATTGTACCTATTGGTCAGTATGTATTAAACGAATCGCTTAATATCACCTCTCAATGGCAACAACTATGCCGCCATAAATTCACTATGGCAGTAAACCTGTCTCCACGCCAGTTTCGAGATCCTAATCTGATAACTTCTATCGAAGCAGCTTTAAGCAAATCAGAACTCTCCGGAGAATCTCTGGAACTTGAAATTACTGAAGGCGTTCTATTGAGCGGCCATTCATATATTCATAAAGCACTAACCACATTAAACAACATGGGCATAGACCTTTCCATGGATGATTTTGGAACCGGTTACTCATCTCTCAGCTACCTGCGTAGCTACCCTTTCAAAGTGCTTAAAATTGACCGTAGTTTTATCGCCGATATTATTATTGATATTGCAGATCGCGAACTGGTCAATGCCGCCATTGCTATGGCACATAGTCTTGGGCTAACGGTAGTTGCCGAAGGCGTGGAAACTGAAGAACAGCTGAAGCTTCTAGCTTCACAGGGCTGTGAAATTGCACAGGGTTATTATTTCAGCAAACCGGTCTCCGCCGATAAAATAACAGAATTACTTACAGCCTCAAACAGTAGTTAATATTACTCATTTTTAATCGTAATTTACCAATTAACCAGTAACCCTGGCGATAAATAATTTAATCTTTATTTATAAACTCAATCGAGATCCATCGGTTTTTCAGGAAACACTTTTTTGCCGGTAAACATTGCCGACACTATTCCGTTACCTTCTTTTAATTCCGCATAAACAACACCCAGAACATGTAGAATAATCGCTAATAGTAAAACGTAAAAAACAGTTTCATGAGTGCTGATAAAGGGCTTTCTAAAAGCACGCATTTCTTTATAGCTTGCTTCATTTACATTAACTTTTGAATAGGGCTTTATTTCATCAGCCCTGGTTTTATCTTCACTCACCCATTCCGCCATCGCACTACCAAATGGCGGCATATAAACATCGGTGCCCGCCAATACCAGTCCGGTAACTGCCTGTGTTGTTAACAATAAAAACAGAAACAGAACCATGATACGCGCCAGTGGATTATGACCCAGAAAATATGCCGGCCGGTTTTCTTTTCTTGCGGCAAGAAAATGACCCATCTGTTTTTTGTAATCTGAACCCAGAGGCAGAATATTTTTCCAGCGAGCAAACTCACTGCCTATAAATGCCCAGACCAGACGCCAGGCAAGATTAATAACAAAAATATAACCAAAATAGACATGCCAGGTTTTGAGTAGAACTTTCCCATCTGTACTTACGCCCAATGCTTTAGCATTTAAAATTGCCACACCGATAGCGATTAGGCAAAGTATCGACACTACATTAACCCAGTGAAAAATACGTACACTGCGATCCCAGACTGTGTATTCAGTTAAAGATGTATTTTGTGTATTCATTTCCATTCACCTTGATCAGATTGTGTACTACACATGTTAAATATAGAATTAATCAGTTTAGATCATATTGATACTAATCACTGGATAATTAATTATTTGCACCGCCACCACCGGGGGTTTTGATAGTCACCCGGTCACCTGCATTGAGATGCAGGGACACTTTACCGGAAATGGGTTTATCATTTAGAGCGTTCTCACCTGATAATGCCGATGCTGCACCCTGTAATCCCCAGGGCGCATGGGTTCTACGCTCAGTTAATAAGGTCACCTGTGCTGGCGATAAAAATTCATATTCACGCACCAGACCATCACCACCTTTTTGCCGGCCATCACCACCTGAACCCCGACGCAATGCATACTGATTAATACGAATCGGATAACGCATTTCTAATGCTTCAACCGGCGTATTTAATGTATTAGTCATATGCGTCTGTACACCGTGCAAGCCTGGCTGATTCATACTGGCACCCATACCACCACCAATGGTCTCATAATAATCCCAGGCCGAATGCTGCTTATCACCTACTGAACCCATGGCAATATTATTCATACTGCCATGACTCGCCGCTGCCATTTTATTTGGAATCGCTTTTGCCAGGGCCCCCATCACCACATCGACTATACGTGTACTGGTTTCAACATTACCTGCAGCCACGGCGGCAGGTCGACTGGCATTCACCAGACAACCTTCAGGCGCATTAATGGATATAGATCTAAAACTTCCAGCACAGGCAGGTGTGTGTGCCGGCATCAAACAACGAAACACATAATAAACTGCAGCAGCGGCTACAGATAAAGGACAGTTAATATTACCGACCACCTGTTTTGATGTGCCTGTAAAATCAGCCCTAATCTGACCCTGCTTAATGATTAAATTAACTTTAACAGGCAAATCCGTATTACCCTGACCATCATCATCCATTACATCTTCAAAAAAATACTCGCCATCAGGAATACTGCTTAATGCATTACCGGCCAGTCGTTGCGCATACTCGTTCAACTCAGTTAAGCCATTCAGATAAGATACTACACCCTGTTTACTGACCAGCTCTTCCAGTCGTTGCAGTCCTTTTTTATTTGCACTGACCTGTGCCGTAAAATCACCCATGGATTCAACAGGATTACGCATCGCCTGCATCAACCGCTTAATCACCGTTTGCTGCATTTCTCCCTGCTGCACCATTTTAGTCGGCGGGATCACCAGACCTTCTTCATGCAGGTCTTTTGAAATCGGCATAGAACCGGGACTCTCTGCGCCAATATCCGCATGGTGGGCACGATTAACAACAAAGCCGGCTAACTGCTGATCAACAAACAGGGGCGCAATCACGGTGACATCCGGCAGATGGGTGCCTCCCAGATAGGGATCATTCATAATCACCATATCACCCTCGTGCCAGTCGATAGCCGATACTATGCCCTGCATGGCATAGGCCATACTGCCAAGATGCACGGGAATATGAGCCGCCTGCGCACAAAGCTCACCTCGAGGATCAAACACGGCACAGGAAAAATCCAGACGGTCTTTTATATTGGGTGAAAAAGCCACTCGCTTTAACACCGCCCCCATTTCATCGCAGACAGCCTCAATTCGGCTGAAAAACACGCTTAAGCTAATTGCATCCATCAAAACTCTCAAAAATTTAAAAAAACAGCCCTTTCTAAACCATTATTTTCATTATTCACTTGAAAAATGCGTCTGTCTAACATATCTTAATGCCCGACTAATTTAATCAAGTATTTCTTTAACCCCTGGGAAAATAATATGAATCCTCTAATGACTATCAAAGGCACTTTGGCCGTTGGTTTTAT
>JAPHQX010000124.1 GCA_026196035.1 Gammaproteobacteria bacterium | reverse complement strand
TATTTGTGTCAGAGCGGCAGATTACAAAAATCGACTGGCCTAGTGATTCATTTCTACTGTACCCACTGAGACGACAGAATTCGTCATTTGTGTAAGTAATAATGCCTTGAAGATCCATTCTTACAACGCTTGCGCTTTCATCAATAGAATGTTTATAGCGTTCAAGAAGAACAGTATATTCTCTAATATTTGACACCATGCTTTCGAAGGCTGTAATAATGGCATTTACTTCTGGTTCTACACGGATAGAAGAAAAGTCTATTGTTGAGCCTGGCTCGTAGTCTTGAACTTTTTGCGCAATCTGCCCAAAAGGACTTAATAAATATCGCGTGAACATAATGTAAATTATAAAAACAAAAGCCAGTGCGCCAAGGTAGTAAATGATTTCAGTATGTATTTGCTGTAAGGCCTTATTTAGAGCGTCTTTTGTATAGGCTACCTTGATATGACCTACATTTTCCAGGCTTAATGGACTGGTGATCGGATAAGCTATTCTAATGTATTCGCTCTTATCAGTAGATTCTTTGCTCCAGTATAATTGATCATCAATTATCACGCTTAATTCAGCAATCTGTTTGTGTTCTGCCATCTTTGTTGCTAGCTGCTTGATATCCTCATCAAGGCTCAGGAAATAACTCATGGATATTAAGGGTTCGATTGTTTGAGCAATAAGGATTGCTTTTTCCTCTTCTACTTTAAGCATGTGCTGCTCAAATAGATAATAAAATGCAAAATACAGGAGGCCCAGGGTTGTTATAGAGATAACAATAAAAGATGAAGATATCTTGAGGGATAAGGAAAGTTTCTTCATTCGATAATCTTTATTATTTTATAGAAAACAGGCAGGAATTTAATATTGTATAATTTTATAGCTGGTTTATTAAGGTAGATATAGGTTTTTTCTTTCACTAGCAAACTAATAAGCGCATTATTCTTGAAGTCAGTGTAATTATAACTAAAGACAATTCGGTTGTGATTGCTTGCGTGAGTTACAATTTTTTTAAATGATGGTTCTGGAATTTCTATTACAATATAAGCAGTAGCAACAGGTATCTCATTGAGATTCTCAATTTCTATTATGTTAACAGTTAGTTTGTTGTTTTCCATCGAGTCATTGTATTTTTCTCTTATTGATGTTTTTAACTCATCGGCAATATGTTTGCTTTGATTTGTTGTGATAATATCAATGATCAGCTCTTTTCCGGGTGTTTTTTCTGAAAGTTTCTGATCTAATAAAATGATTCTTGGGAAAATGGATGCTTGAGCGCGTAACAGTAATGGGTCATAGTTTTGTCCCTGAATCTGGCAGGAGAACAGTACCAGGGTTGTGATAATTGCTGTTTTTATGTATGACCAGATCATTTCTAGAATTTCTTCTTAAGGCCAAATAAAATGGATCTTCCCACCTGTTTATAATCATCTGGATAAGTCGTTTCAGGTGATGGAAGATAGTAATCTTCATCAAACAGGTTTTTTACGCTTAAATTAAAGTTTACGTCTCCGGGTCTATGTTGATAATTAATTGTTAAATCTATTAAGGTATAACTATCTACATTGCTTCTCATGTCAGTTGCAATGCGACTTTTTTCATCAATGAATTTTGCGATTGTTGATATGCTGATCGCATTATTAAAATTATGGATATAATAGGCATTGACCAGATTGCTTGAGCTACTGGCCAGTACATCAGCTACATTTTTGCCGTGTACATAAGAATAGGTAAAATAAAACTGGTCAGAATTTGAAAATTCATTTTTGTATTCAATTTCATATCCGTAGAGGTTATTGTTACCACTATTTTTGAAGGTGTGCGTTGGGTTTTGAGCATGTATCTGATCTTTGTTTTTCAGATAATAGGCATTCATCTTGATATGGTCTTGCAGATTAATTTTTCGTATATAGCCAAACTCATAGGCATCAACAATTTCTGGTTTAATATCAGCTGTAGAGCTGAAAAATGCAGGCATAGTCAAATACTGTTCACGCCATGAAGGTTCTCTGTATGAATGGGTATACATAAACTTGTATATGTTTTCATTGTCGTATCGGTGAACCAGGGCTAATCGTGGGGATAACTGGTTATCAACATCACTATAGTGATCATATTTCGCGCCAAGTTGTATGGATGTTTTTTCGGTGATATCAATTAAATCATCGATATACAGTGAATACATATTGCGTGCTGTGTCATTTATGATTTCAAAATCAGTAAATGTTTGCATGCTATCAGTTGAAAAACGAGCATCTCGATTTGCCATATCACTCTGGTATGAGTGAATACCCAGATTGATTTGATGCGAGTTAATAGACGTAATTTGTAACTCAGCTCGTTCATGGAAGGTTTCTTCGGCAATATTGACCAGAAAATACCGACCGTCTGGAGGCATAGCTGCATCAGGTATTACCTTATTCTGTAACTGCCGGATTAATTCAATATATCCAAGTGATAATTCGAGTTTTATATTTTTTGAAATATCATAAGAATAACCTAGCTCAATAAAATTATTCTCAATAGAAACAAAGTCGGAATCATCTTCGCTCAAACTAAACGACTGTCCATAACTGGCGCCAGCTTCTCTCTTTGACAGGCGGCTTTTAATGCTGAAGTTATTGTAATCGGCATTAATGCCCAGGCTGTAATTGTCCAGCCATTGCTCGGCGTCTCCACTGGTTCCATAGCGATCTGCTGATACAGGGGATGACTGTTCATGGGTCTTATAAAAGAGATCACTACTAACAGAGAGATCATTCTCCTGGTGTGAAAGTACAAAGCCGCCAGTTCGATACTGCTTAGAGCCAAGTTCCACAAAGGCTTCATTGTTAACAGCGAGTCCATCGTCTCGGTTAGCTTTAGTAATGACATGAATAGAACCGGCGTAGCCATTGACATAACTTAACAATGATCCGGGGCCGCGGACAATTTCGATTCTCTGGATCAGGCTGACAGGCATATCCAGGAATTGGCCATAGCTGCCTGTCATTTTGTCATTAACCACTACTCCATCAATGACCAGCTTTGACTGCCCCATTGCAAAAGGATTGGACCCTCGAAAGATAGGTGTAGTAATACCGACAGTGCCAATAGACAGGTCAATGCCGGGTACCAGGCTCAGCGCATCCCGTAGCGTGCTGATCCCCAGATGGATAAGATCATCTGAATTCCAGGCTGAAATGATATATGGCATATAGTCGACATTTTGCCGGGTTTGAGTGGCAATTCTGGAGTATTCCTGCATATCCTCTTCCAGCAGTTGAAGCATGTCAGAGTCGTTTGCGAGGCTAGCACGGGATAAAGTCAAAAATGCTAATATCAACAGAAATAAATGTGGTTTTTTAGTTATATAGGTCACGTGAATCCTGCTATTTCCCGGCATAATATTTTTTATGGTTATTATCATTAATATAGTTGAGGAATCATCACTGTTTTAGTGATTTAGAGAAAAAATAGTCATTCTTTTATAAGAATAGGCCTGATGGTTTGCTAATAGTGATTTCAGGTGAAGTATTAATTTTTATAATTTAATTCAATGAGTAGACTCAATAGAGTCTTTGGAGGATGTCTGCATCATTAAATATTTACTAAATTTTTTTCCTGTTCTGGTAGCTACAAAATTTATCTACATTAAAAAATAACGCGACATGTTAAACCTGACGGCATAAGTCACTGATTATCTAATGTGTGTGATATTCATAAGGTATTAATATCAGACACTTAACAGCCTTCTTCGTTAGTTGTCTGCTCATCAGTGATAACCAGTATGCTGCTCGGCATAAACAGGGCAATGGAACGTTTCATCATAGTCGATTGAAGTGCATCACTGTTATTGGCTGAGCTTGTTAAATTAGCCGACAATGGGTCGTTTGCACTGACGGATACCATTAACATAACGATTATTGATGCCAGCTTGAAATAGTTCATTTGTCACTTACCTTTACACATTTGCTTGTTTTAGTCATTTAGTAGCATGGTAAGCAATAACTGTACCGGTAGTATTTTTTCTATAAGATACAGGTACTTGAAAAGGCAGTCACTCGAACGAAGGATGAGTGGAATGTAAAGTTATCTGACAGAAAGCTGTTTTTAAAAAAATCAGGCTATATAGGAGTAATTGAAACGATTCTAATTCTAGTGTTCAGTTTCAAATGGCTGTGGCATTGATATGGTGTAGCCTTGCGCATAATCTATGCCTAACAGGTGTAGCTTTTGCAGAATGGTTTCATTGCTTACAAATTCGGCAATTGTCTTAATGCCCATAATTTGTCCCACTTTGTGAATCGCTTCCACCATGCCGTAGGCAATAGGATCTGTTTCGATACCCTGAATCAACTGGCCGTCTATTTTTAAAAAATCCACCTGCATACGTTTTAGATAATTAAAAGACGAAAGACCACTGCCAAAATCATCCAGTGCAAATAAAAAGCCAGTTTTACGTAAACTGTTTATTAATTCCATGGCCTGGTCAAAGTTACTTATGGCCGCTGTTTCAGTAATCTCAAAACAAATCCGACTGGGTTCAATCTTATATTTCTGGATTTGTGAACAAATGTAGTTTGCGAGTTCTTTCTGTCCCAGTGAAGTACCGGATAAATTGATGTTATATACAATGCGATCATCAGGATTATGCTCAGCGTATTTTCTGATGGCTGCGAAAGCTGAACGAATGACCCAGTAATCAATGTCCTGCATTAGGTTGTAACGTTCGGCTGCGGGTATAAAGGCCATGGGGGCAATAACCTCGCCGTCCTTGTCGAGCATACGAATTAAGAGTTCGACATGTTCTGGAAATTTTTCATTCAATGGCTTTATTGACTGGCTGTAGAGTATGAAACGATCTTCTTCCAACGCTTCTGTTATACGTGATACCCATTGCATTTCACCATAACGACGGGCCAGTTCCATATTGCCTGGCTCATAAAGCTGTATACAGTTACGTCCCTTATCCTTGGCGGTAAAACAGGCCGCATCAGCATCACTGAGAATTTCCGCGGGGCTGATGCTATCTGCAGTAATGGGAACTACGCCGATACTTACACTGATTTCAAATGTTTTATCTTCCCATGCAAAGCGGAAATCCTTGACCACCTTGCGTAAGCCTTCTGCAATTTTCATGGCTTCTTTTAGTGGGCAGTTTTCCAGTAACAATCCAAATTCATCACCACCCAGCCGTGCCAGCGTATCTGCATCCCGTACCTTACCCTGAAATAGATAGGTGATCTGACGTAGTAGTTTATCACCCGCTACATGACCACAGGTGTCATTAACAATTTTGAACTGATCAAGATCCAGATAACATAATGCATGTTTCTCACCTGAATTTTTTGAACTGGTGAGTAATTCTGTAAGCCGGCGTTCATATTCACGGCGATTAATCAATCGCGTCAGGGAATCATGACTGGCATGATAGGACAACATATGGTTTTCAGTATGATTCATACAGGATTCATAAAACACCATCACGGCACCCACGGCATCACCCTGATGATTCCGTATCGGTGCAGCAGAATCTTCAATGCCATACTCCGTGCCATCACGGCCAATTAGAATCGTATTATCATTCAGCCCTACAACTCGTTTCTCCTGTAAACAGATATCAATTGGATTAGGTTCGGTGATACGTGTAAGACCATTGATAATATTAAAATAATCGCGCAGTGGTTCTCCACGAATTTCTGCCGTGCTCCAGCCGATCATCTTTTCTGCGATGGGATTGAGGCTTCTAATATTGCCTTTTTCATCGGTGCTTATAACGGCATCGCCAATGGAACTCAGGGTAAACTGCGCCAGTTCTTTCTGCTGAAATAGATCATTGGTCGTCTGACGCACCTTGAGTAAAGCCAGGATTATGAGCGCAAACGCCAGTAACAATAATGCCAGAATGACAGCAAATCGGAACAAACTTTGTTTTTTGATTTCAAGTGCATATCTATTCGACACTTCGGTAATTGTCGTTTTGATGGCAATAATACTGTCAATGGCAATGGTGGCCTGTTTAACCCAGTCAATTCCGCTAATTGGATATATGCCATTCGATACCCCACGGTAGACCTGCTCCCGGACTCTGGAGAACTCGTCAAAAAAAATACGTTCCATTTTGTTTATTGCGACATGCACCTGTTCCTCATCATGTGAATACTGTTTGGTGGCAATGATTTCCTGAAGTTCTTTCTCGACCACGGCGCGATAATTTAGCAGGTCAATCTGTATTTTCGCGGGCACCGCTTTATTGCTGTTAACATAATAGGCAAGAATGCCCCGCTCCCGGCCAGCATATTCACTGGCCAGCCACAACCGGTGTTTAAATGTCAGGTTGAGTCTGCCCAGTTCTCTGGGCATTTCCACCATGGCCAGTAATGATTCACGCAATAAGGCAATCGAACTAATAAAACTGGTTGATAATTTGATCCAGGTTTTTGGGGAGATTTCATGCCCTGTTCCAGAGATTTGATTATCGACCTTTGTTCTTGCTTCCTGGAAGAGCAGATAGGCAGTATTCGCCTGATGCAGATTTGTGGACACTCTGTTATCGGTATCATGTTGATGCATGTTATGAATCGCGGCCTTTGTCTTAAGCCAGATGGCATCACCTTCCTGTCGTAGTCGGGTAACCTGATCGAGTAATGTCGATAGTTCAGCATTGCTCTCACCAAGCAATAATGACGTCATGCCACGCTCTTCAGCTTCAATATTAGAGGCACTGATAAGGTCATCAGCCAGCTGATTGACCAGGATCATATCATTGGCGGCATGATAATTAAGGTAGGTGGACCAGCCCCATTGTGCTGCCAGGCTGACGATAATAAGGCTCAGCAGCATCACTGAACGATTGATAATCTTATGCTGTTCCTTCGCCATGTAGATCACACTACCTCTTATTATCCAAAGGGCTGAGTTTCAGAACCCTGAAAACTCACTAATTCGATGATGCTGTATCGGGTGTAATGAAGATAATAATAGTACAAAATACAGGGAAATTGACTGCAGAATACCTATATAAGATATTGCCCCAGGTTATCGTATGAAAACCCTCATGTAGGGATAAAAGGACGATGGCTGTAACTTAACGTAAAGTTACGGGATTTGAGAATGGTCTTTATAAAGCCATGATACTTTATAAAGAAATATGGTCGCTTTGCGGTGAATGCTGCCGGCCTGGG
>JAPHQX010000038.1 GCA_026196035.1 Gammaproteobacteria bacterium | reverse complement strand
CATGAGCAGGATATCCGCAAGATGGGCGGTCTGAAAAAATACATGCCGATCACTTACTGGACCTCATTAGTGGGTTCTCTGGCCTTAATTGGTTTCCCCGGATTTTCCGGTTTCTTTTCCAAAGATGCCATTATTGAAGCGGTTCACCATTCGCAAATTCCCGGTGCCGGTTTTGCTTACCTGATGGTTGTACTGGGTGTGTTTGTGACTGCATTTTATTCATTCCGTATGTTCTTCCTGGTATTCCATGGCAAAGAACGGATGGATGAACATACTAAACAGCATTTGCATGAAACACCTGCAGTGGTTACCGGGCCTCTGATTGCACTGGCCATCCCTTCAGTAGTGATAGGCTGGATGACGGTTGAATCTATGTTATTTGGAAACTATTTTTCAGATTCCATTGTGGTAAAAGAAGTGCACAATGTGTTGGGTCAGATTCATTTCACCACTGAATTTGGTTTTATCCAGCATGCTTTCCATGGTGTTGCAGTTTATCTGGCGGGTGCCGGTGTGATTGCTGCCTGGTACATTTATCTGGTGAACCCAAAGATTGCAGAAGTATTACAGCAAAAACTCGGCTTCCTTTATCGATTGCTGGATAAAAAATACTGGGTGGATGAAGTTTATTTCGCTGTATTTGGTAAAGGCAGTCGACACCTGGGAACTGGTTTCTGGAAAATGGGTGATGTCAGTATCATTGATGGTTTTATTATTAATGGTTCGGCACGAATGGTGGGTTTGATATCTTCAGTGGTACGCCAGGTTCAAACTGGTGTTTTATATCATTATGCCTTTGCAATGATTATTGGATTAATGGGTTTATTGTTGTTTGTTTATTTCTAGTAACAAACATTGAGTAATGAATTTAATAAGAATGAATTTTTGGGAATTAACTAATGCTTGCTGATTGGCCCTTATTAAGTCTGGTCGTCTGGTTACCGATACTCGGCGGTATCGTCGTGCTGTTGTCCGGAGATAAAGGTGACGCTGAAGGTACTCGACGACTGGCACTGGGTTTTTCACTGCTAACATTTTTACTGAGTCTTGGGCTTTATACAGGATTCGATGTGAATACCGCAGACATGCAATTCGTTGAGCGTTTTGAGTGGATCAGTACGTTTAATATTTTTTATCATTTTGGAATTGATGGCATTTCCATGCCATTGATTATATTGACAACCTTTACCACTGTACTGGTCATACTGGCAGGCTGGGAAGTCATAAAGGTTCGTCCATCCCAGTACATGGCCGCATTTTTAATCATGGAAGGTTTGATGGTTGGTGTGTTTGCCGCGCTGGATTCAATTTTCTTTTATGTGTTCTGGGAAGCCATGTTGATACCGATGTTTATTATCATTGGTGTCTGGGGTGGGCCTCGTCGAGTTTACGCAACCATCAAGTTCTTTATTTATACCTTCTTCGGTTCTGTCTTTATGCTGGTGGCGATGATTTATATGTATTACCAGTCCGGCAGTTTTGCCATTCTGGATATGCATACCATGAAGCTGGGCATGACGGAACAGACCTTTATCTTTATTGCCTTCTTGATGGCCTTTGCAGTGAAAGTACCTATGTGGCCAGTCCATACCTGGCTACCTGATGCACACGTTGAAGCACCTACAGGTGGTTCGGTGATACTTGCGGCTATTATGTTGAAGATTGGTGGTTATGGCTTCCTGCGCTTCAGTTTGCCTATTACGCCAGATGCCAGTAGTTCATTAGACTGGCTCATCATTTTGATGTCACTGATTGCAGTGGTTTATATCGGTTTTGTGGCTCTGGTACAGACTGATATGAAAAAACTGGTGGCCTATTCATCTATTGCCCACATGGGTTTTGTGACTCTGGGTCTGTTTGTGGTTTTCAGAATCTGGGCAAATCCAGCCAACACAGATATCAGTGGTGCGGCGATGGCAATTGAAGGCGCCATGATTCAGATGATTTCACATGGTTTTATTTCCGGTGCCATGTTCCTGATGATTGGTGTGCTTTACGATCGTATGCATTCCCGTGAAATAAATGATTATGGTGGCGTGGTAAACACGATGCCTGTATTTGCTGCTTTTGCAGTGTTCTTTGCCATGTCGAATGCCGGGCTACCAGGTACTTCAGGTTTTGTCGGTGAGTTCATGGTGATCATTGCCAGTTTTAAAGCGAACTTCTGGTTTGCATTTCTTGCGGCAACCACATTAATACTCGGTGCAGCATATACCTTATGGATGGTTAAGCGGGTGTTTTATGGTGAAATTAAAAATGACAATGTAAAAGCCCTGCAGGATATTAATTCACGTGAGTTAATGATTATGGCGACACTGGCAGTAGCTGTTCTGGCTCTGGGTTTATGGCCAGCACCCGTTGTTGATGTCATGCATGCATCTGTAAATAATCTATTGCAGCATATTGCTGTCTCAAAACTCTAAAGGTCAATGAATACAAGGTTTGAATGAAATGACTCTTGATATGCTGAATTACACTGTTGCCTGGCCTGAGATTTTTCTTCTGGCAATCACCTGTCTTGTGCTGGTGGTTGATGTCTATTTAAAAGATGAAAATCGTAATGTGAGCTATGTGCTTGCGCAGTTTGGACTGATAATAACGTTGTTGCTTCTGGTGATGACAGATTCAGCTGAGAAGACGGTTGCTTTTAATGGTCATTTTGTCAGTGATGCCATGGCAAGTGTCCTGAAAATATTTATCGTTGCTGTGGTTGCTACAATTTTTGTTTATTCTCGGGATTACCTGAAGCAGCGTGAAATCTTCAAGGGTGAATTTTACGTGCTGGGACTGTTTGCCACCTTAGGCATGATGATGATGGTCTCTGCTTACAGCTTCCTGTCTTTATATCTCGGACTGGAATTATTATCTTTATCGCTTTATGCCATGGTGGCATTTAATCGAGATAATAGTAATGCATCAGAAGCGGCGATGAAGTATTTTGTTCTCGGTGCTATTGCATCAGGCATGTTGCTATATGGTATGTCGATGATATACGGCGCCACCGGTTCACTAGAAATTACTCAGGTTGCGGCAAGTATTGCAGATCAAAAACATAACAGCATGGTATTGGTCTTTGGTCTGGTGTTTCTTGTTGTGGGCATGGCATTTAAACTCGGTGCTGTTCCATTTCATATGTGGATACCGGATGTTTATCAGGGCGCACCCACCATAGTTACCAGTTTTATTGCAACAGCCCCCAAAATTGCTGGCTTTGCAATGATTATGCGTTTGTTAGTTGAGGGGATGGGCGGTATGCACGGTGACTGGCAAATGATGCTGGTTATCCTGTCAGTTCTGTCTATGGCCATAGGTAATATTGTTGCCATTGCACAAACTAATCTGAAACGTATGCTGGCTTATTCAACTATTTCCCATGTTGGTTTTCTTGTGCTGGGTATACTGGCTGGAACCAGTGAGGGTTATTCTGCAGCCATGTTCTATACCCTGACTTATGCACTGATGTCACTGGGTGGTTTTGGAATGATTATTTTATTAACCCGTTCAGGTTATGAGGCAGAAAATATTGATGATTTCAAAGGCCTTAATCAGCGTAGTCCCTGGTTTGCCTTTATGATGTTAATTCTTATGTTTTCCATGGCGGGTGTGCCTCCAACAGTTGGCTTCTGGGCGAAACTGGCAGTTTTGCAGGCAGTTATTAGTATTGATATGCTCTGGCTGGCGCTGGTTGCTGTCTTCTTCTCGATTATTGGTGTTTTCTATTATTTACGTATTATCAAAATCATGTATTTTGATAAGAATGAAGATAATGCACCCATACAAAAAGGTCATGATATGCAATTAGCCATTAGTGTTAATGGTCTGGCTATTCTGGCATTAGGTTTATATCCTGCAGGTTTGATGGCTTTATGTGCATCAATATTCGCTTAATAAATTAGTTGCTGCTAATATTCAAAAGTATCAGGCTAAATACTGAAGCAATTAAATAGTGTCTATGCGCTGCTGAGTGATTAATCGGTATCACTGCTTATATGCAGTTAATTAGAGTCTATACTTATTTTATATGTGAATAATTTCTGATTATTTCTCACGCTTTCATGTTGTTTATATCATTTAACGGTATACAAAATAAGGCAGGATTATTATATGGAACGTAAGGTACGCACAGCTTATTTGAAAGTAGGCATGTATGTATCAGACCTGGATCGTCCATGGCTGGATACGCCTTTTCTGATTCAGGGTTTCATTATTCGTGATCAGGATGAAGTCAGGACCTTGCAGAATTATTGTGAATATGTCTGTATTGATACTGAAAGAGGTATAGAGGCCGAGTCCTATATGGATGAAGATCCCGGGTTACCTACCAATGAATACCTGGAGAGTTATCTGAGTCACTCAAAAAAGGATGTTGAGTATGTTGACCAAAAGACTGTTGCCCAGGAAATTCCTTTTGCAAAAACAGCTCTGGAAGATGCCACAGATAAAATTACATCGATCATGGAAGATGTACGTGACGGTAAAAATCTAAATTTGCCAGCGGTTAGAAGTGTCGTCGAGCCTGTACTGGAAAGTATTATCCGTAATCCTGATGCGCTGTTATGGTTGACGCGATTACGTGAAAAAGACAATTACACCTATTCCCATTCAATAGATAACTGTTCATTGGCTATCGCCTTTGGACGGCATATGGGGTTACCAAAAGATGATTTGCGTACCCTGGCTATTGGAATGTTGCTACTTGATATGGGAAAAATGAAAGTTTCAGATGAGATTCTAAATAAAAATTCAACACTTACTGAAGATGAGTTTACTGAAGTTAAGAAGCACGTTGAATATGGTGTAGAGATTCTTAAAGGTACTAAAGGTATACCTGATGATGTAATCAATATCGCTCTAACACATCATGAACGATATGATGGCAGTGGTTATCCGAGTGGAATTATGGGCAATATAATACCTGTCTATGGACGTATGGCCGGAATTATTGATGTTTATGATGCAATGACCAGTAAAAGACCCTATAGCGAAGCAATTTCCCAGCATTCGGCATTACAAAAAATTTATAACTGGCGTAATAAATTCTTTCAGGATGAACTGGTAGAACAGTTCTTACAATGCCTTGGGGTTTATCCAACGGGCTCGCTGGTGGAAATGAATACAGGTGAGGTCGGTATTGTTTTGTCACAGAATAGAACCCAGCGATTAAAGCCTAAAATTATGATGTTACTCAATTCAGATAAAACTCAATATGAAAATTATAAAATTGTCGATATGATGACACAGGCATCAGATGCCAGTGGGCATGTAATGAATATTGCTGCAGGCCTTGATCCCGGTGCTTACGGTATTGATGCAGCAGAATTTTATTTATAAGAAGAATTCTTTTATAAATAATATGCACAGTCGTCAGGAGTTTTTGAATAAATTTGATGAATTGCTTGTTCTGGATAGTGAACAGCCAGGTAAGCTTGCATTTCTAATTGTTAAGCTTAAACGATTTAAAGATATTAATGCTGCCTACGGTTTTAAAGTGGGTGATATGTTTATTCAGCAGAGTGGTGAATGTCTTTCTGCTGTATTGCGACCTGTCGATGTTATATCAAGGTTTAGTGATAATGAGTTTGCGTTACTGTTGCCGGGTTTACATAACCCATCCCATGCCATTCTTGCGGCTAATAAGATCATAACTGAATGCACCAAGCAGATTGTCTGTAATGGAATAACAATAGAACCCAGGCTCGCAGTTGGTATAGTGATTGCACCAGAGCATGGTGATAATCACGATGATCTGATACATCATGCGGCCATGGCTTTATCAAAAGCCGAAATAGTTAATGAGCATTATTTTATTTATGATCCTGATTTCATGGGATCCAAAGACTTATACACCAATATCCGATTACCGCATCGCTTAATTCTGGAACAGGAATTACATCATGCATTTGATCGTGATGAGTTCTGTTTAAACTTTCAGCCTAAAATTGATTTGTTGAAAAAATGCGCATCAGGATCCGAGGTTCTAATTCGATGGCATAGTTCAAAATATGGGTTGGTGGATACCCAGTCATTTATAGATGTACTGGAAGGTAGTGATCTGTTGCTTCCTGTGACCAAGTGGATCCTGAATTCAGCATTACGGCAATGTACGCAATGCAGTTCAGTGATGACGGATGGTTTTTCTGTATCTGTTAATCTATCGCCAGCATTGTTAAATGACGGATCGATCATTGATATAATTGCGGGGGCATTAAAAATCTGGGGGACATCACCTGAAAGCCTGGTTATGGAAGTCACTGAGAATGCAATCATGGCTGATCCTGAGCTGAGTCTGGATATTTTACGGGAAATGAAAGCTCTGGGAGTGGGTATCTCCATTGATGACTTTGGTACAGGTTTTTCATCTTTGGCCTACCTGAAAAATATACCAGCCTGCGAGTTAAAAATAGATAAATCATTTGTTTTGAATATGCTGGATCATGAAAAAAATACCAGCATAGTTCAGTCAACCATTGATCTGGCGCACAGCCTTGGTATGCATGTGGTTGCTGAAGGGATTGAAAACAGAAATGTCCTGGAAAAATTAACTGAAATGGGCTGTGATTATGGGCAGGGGTATTTGATGGGTCGACCCATGTCATATGATGAAATGACACAATGGCTGGCAGAGTCCTACTGGGCTGGAAATTAATCCTGATAAAATGCCGCAGGTGTAACTGAGAGCGGGTTTCCTGTTTTTTTTAGAAGATTCAAATAGCTGGCTGAAGCCGTTTATCTGTGCCAGGCACCCGTCAGTAAACTATTTAACTAAGGTTTTAAATACCTGACGGCGAGACTGCACTTGCAATAATTTGCCGAAATCTGTAGTATCTGCGCCAGTTGATGCGGGGTGGAGCAGTCTGGCAGCTCGTCGGGCTCATAACCCGAAGGTCGTAGGTTCAAATCCTGCCCCCGCTACCAAATTT
>JAPHQX010000048.1 GCA_026196035.1 Gammaproteobacteria bacterium | reverse complement strand
GATTCGGACAGAGATCGTGGCGCTATTCCATGCTGGTAAAAGATGGTGTGATTGAAAAAATGTTTATTGAGCCAGATGTGCCCGGTGATCCATTTGAAGTTTCAGATGCAGAAACCATGCTCACTTACATAAATGAAAATGCTGTCCTGCCAGCCACAGTGAGCATCATTACAAAACCTGGATGTCCTTATTGTACAGAAGCAAAGAATCTGTTGATGCAGCAGGGCTGGAGTTACGAGGAAATAAGTCTTGGGCGTGATGCGACATTAAAATCAGTGCGCGCCATAACTGGCAGGGAAACTGTGCCACAGATATTTATTAATGGTGAGCATATTGGCGGTTCAGAAGAGCTGCAGGTCTATTTAGATAAAGCTGAAAAAAACGCAGCCTGATTTGGCTTATACCATGATTAATATTGTCCTCTTTAAAAAAAGAGGGCAATATTTTGGGAGGATGAATTCATGAAAAAACATTATGATTTAATTTCAATTGGTGGTGGTAGCGGTGGTCTTGCTGTTGCAGAAAGGGCAGTGCAACTAGGTAAAAATGTAGCTGTGTTTGAGGTGCATCGAATGGGTGGAACCTGTGTAAATAATGGCTGTGTCCCTAAAAAAGTGATGTGGTATGCAGCTAATCTTGCTCATGCTGTGGATGATGCAAATGCATTTGGTATCCCGGCTCAGAGGATGAAAACAGACTGGTTAAAATTAGTCTCAGGGCGTGAGAATTATATCCGTAATATCAATAATTACTGGAACAATTATGTCGATGATAGTGGAATTGACCGTATTGAAGGCTTTGCCAGTTTTGTTAATGATAAAACACTTCAGATAAATGGAGAGTTATATACAGCAGATAATATTGTTATTGCAACGGGTGGGCAGCCGATTGTTCCATCTGTGCCGGGTGCTGAATACGGTATTACTTCGGATGATTTTTTTCAGTTAACTGAGCAGCCCGGACGTGTTGCTGTGATTGGAGGTGGTTATATTGGGGTTGAATTAAGCGGTGTATTACAGGCATTGGGTTCTCAGGTCACACTGGTTGCGCTCGAAGATCGTGTCCTGGAAGTTTTTGATGAAATGGTTAGTGATGTGTTAATGCATGAAATGGAAAGCCAGGGTATAGACATGAATATGCAATTTCAGGTGTCTGCTCTTGAGAAATCCGCTGATGGTATTAGCGTGTGTTCAGTACATGGAGAAAAGCTAACCGGTTTTGATACGGTTATCTGGGCCGTTGGCCGTCATCCTAATACGGCAAATTTAAATCTGCATGCTGCGGGTGTAAATGTTTTACCTAATGGGGTTATTCCTGTAGATGCTTATGAAGCAACCAATATATTGGGCATTTATGCAATCGGCGATGTGACCGGAAAAATGCCCTTAACACCTGTAGCGATTTCAGCAGGACGAAAACTGGCAGATCGTTTGTATGATAATCGCCTGGGAAATGTTATGGATTATGACAATATACCCAGTGTTGTATTTTCGCATCCACCAGTTGCCACTATCGGGATGACTGAAGCAAAGGCTCGTGAGCTTTATGATGAAGTGATTATATATAAAAGTGAATTCACGCCCATGCGTCATGCTTTATCTGATCAGGGTATAACAACAGCAATGAAACTGGTATGTGCTGGTAGTAACGAAAAAGTAGTTGGTATACACATGATTGGCGATAATGTTGATGAAATGTTACAGGGTTTTGCTGTTGCTATGAAAATGGGTGCAACTAAAGCGGATTTTGATAACACTATTGCAATTCATCCAACCAGTTCTGAGGAGCTGGTAACTATGAAAGTAGCAGAGTCTATTGCTGTTGGTTTTTGCAATGATATGCAGGAGGCTTGTTAAGAAACAAGGAGGCATAATTTATGCCTCCTTGTTTTTCAGTTAATTTCATAACAGTACTGACTATTAATGGTGATAGAGGTTAATTTATTATCTAGATGTTTAGAATGCTTAAATCCAGTTTGCCCTCACTAACAGGTGGGCACCAGAAGTAAGCGCTACTGATTGGTCTGGTAAAGGAAAATAATGCGTCAATAACGCCATCTTCTTTTCCCAGCATTCTATTTAAAATGGCTTCATAGGCATCAAAGGATTTTCCAAAAGCAACAAACATCAAGCCAGCATCCATTCCTTCAGCCCAGGGCATGGAGCGTCGTAGTATGAATGCTTCTGGGTTAAAGCTTTCCTGAGCGGCACGTTTTACATGAGCTGATTCAGGGGCTTCATCAAATTCTTCATTATCGATAATGTGTCTACCTATGGCATTATCCTGATCATTTGTATTCATACTGTTAAAAGCATCAAAATCATGAAGCCATTGCTGAACAGCAACAAAACTACTGCCATTCATGCCTGTTTCATTGTTCTGAACAATAGCTGCCGTAATGGCATCAGTAGCTTCAGGGTTTTCGGTGCCATCGATATAACCCGTCAAATCACGATTATCTGCAAACTGAAAGGAATCTGTAATATCGTTAAGTGAAAAATTTGGTAAAAGGATTGATTCAATCAGGCACGAGCGATGAAAAAGTTCTCCTCGATCATCACCGCGTAGCCAGCACCATAATGCAGCAGGGGTTGAGGGGATTTCAATGCCCGGGGCACTTTGAGCAGGAAAAACTCTGAGGTCTGCTATGTTTATATTCAGAATATCAATTAATGACTGGCCAAAACCGATGACCGTTTCTTCAGGATTTATTTCATTGGCTAGTGCTTTAAGTGCCTTATTTATGTCATCGCCTGTAATAATTGAAAAAGTCATATAACGGGAAATTCTTGTTTCGTCTGCAAGAATGCCGAGCTGAACTGATTTCATTGTTATTGGCCTCTGTTATGGATGTAGAAAAAACAGGTTAACTAAAATCTTTTATTGAAAAGATTGAGTATATTGACTAATGGTATTTTTTAATTGAGAAATGTCAATGGGTTTAGTTAGGTAGTGATCAAACCCTGAGTTCAGGCCATTTTGTATATCATCAGCCAATGCATTTGCGGAGACCGCAACGACGGGGATATGGCTGCTTATAGTGTTGTTTTTTATTAAATGTAGAGCCTCATAGCCAGTCATGCCGGGTAAGTTAATATCCATAAATATAATATCTGGTTTTGAGCTATCTAAAAGATTTAATCCATCTTCTGCTGTTTCAGCATGAATGAGTATTATTTTACCATATTTGGATAAAATAGCCTTCATCAGGTTGTAATTGGCCGGATTATCTTCCACGTAGAGTATTTTAAATTGCTTAGTTACCTTGGTTAAGTAATCAATATCAGTTTGCTTATCTTTAGTTATATTATTTTCTGTTATGCATTCATATTTGGCTAATGGTAGTGTAATCCAGAATTTACTACCGGTATTTTTTTCGCTTTCAACACCTATTTCTCCGCCCATTTGTTCGATGAGCTGCCTGGTAATGGTGAGGCCAATACCGCTTCCTTCAATAGCACTATTCATGAAGCCTAAACGCTGAAATGGTTCATAAATGTGTTTTATTTCATCAGGATCCAGTCCTACCCCTGTATCAGTAATTGAAATGCAAATCATATAATTATCTGTTTCTTCAGCATCAATTCTAATTGAACCATTGTCCTTATTGTATTTAACCGCATTACTTAGCAGGTTGATAAGTATCTGGCGGAGGCTTAACTGGTCTGCAATAATCGTGTGATTCAGATCGGTTGTATTATTAATTATCTGAATATTACGTGACTGGGCAGTACTGTTATTTATAAGTGGTATGCAATCATTGATTAAGTTTGATATTTCTATTGTTTGTAACTCCATTTCTATCTTTCCAGATTCAATTCTGGCAAGATCGAGAACCTGATTGATTAAGTCAAGCAAATGATTACCGGATTTAGATATTTCGCCTACAAACTTTTTTTGATCATCTGTTAGTGATTCCATTGATAGTAATTGAGAGTAACCCAGAACTGCATTCATCGGCGTGCGTAATTCATGGCTCATACTGCGTAGAAATTTAGATTTGAACTGGTTTGCTTCTTCGGCTTTTTCTTTTTCTTTAAGGATTTGATTTTTTGATTGTTTTAGCTTGTCAAGCATATCATTAAAGCTATTATAAAGCTGTGATATTTCATCGCTACTTGTGATGTTAACGTAAGATTCAAGATTACCCTGTGCAACATTTTCTGTCGCCGAAACCAGTTTTTTTAAAGGTTGTCGTAAGCTTCTCGTTATAAATACTGATATCACAAATGCCAGTCCTGTACCGGAAAATATTATCAGGATATATATGAAATCTATTTTTGAGATTTCATTTATTAATGATTTGTTTGCTATTTCAGCACTTTCCATTTCGACTTTTAATGTTTTATTAAGTATTTCTTTAAGATTATTAAATAATGGCATTATCTTGTTTATCATTATTCTGTTATCGGTTCGCCATATACCGACTTTAATTTTTTCTCTTACATATTCAATTTTTGATAGATATTTCTCTCTTAAATCTTGAAGATCTGATAGTTGATAAATACCAATATCCAGGTCCATTTTTTTAAGTTGATTAAGTTGCTTTAAATTTACATCGCTGTATGTGTAAACATTGTTAATTGATGTCTGGTTCCTGGTTGTTATAACAGTTCTCATATGACTCATTAGCTGTGACCAGCTATGTCGCATATTGGATAAGAGAATTATGGCCTCGGGTGATAATTCCAGTTCTTTACTTTCATCAATTATTCCATTTATAAGTCCCTGATATTGAAGGCCAATAGGGTTGAGTGATTCAGTTGCATATGCGATCACAGGGTGGTTTTTATCGTAATTATTACTGAGTAGTCTTATTTGCTCTGTATATTTATTTATTTCATCAGCTATTGTGATTGCTTTTATTAATGGCTTTGTGTCTATCTTTAGTTTTTGTATCTTTGCATATTCAATCAGAGTTGTTACGTCTTCTTTCATATGATTTAAATGGTATAGCTGTGCATCAATTTTGCTGATGTCATAATCTAGCAAGTGTTCATGCAAAAGATTGACGGAGGTTTGTGTATGTTTAAGAGCTTCGCTGGTAATGTTGGTTACAGGCTGGTAACGATCTATAATATCAGTCGTCATTTTTGACATGGTTGTATACTGTACGAGCATGTAACTCATACCAGTGCCCATGATCAATATGATGGTGCTAAACCCAAGGGTGATTTTCTGTTTAAATGAGAGGGAATCAAAAAATCGATATATGGGCATTTTGTTTCCGTAACTAATGCTTTATTACTTGTGCAGTAAATGAGTGGCGATCAATTAAAGAAAATTATAGTACCGAATGAGTAGAAATGAAGTTACTTGATGAAGTTATAACTAATTATAAGATAGTCGGTAATGATGTTGTTTTCAAACTGCTTTGGCCTAGATATTAAACCGATTAAATCGATGTGCCAATTGGTCGTCATATGGCATAGCTCAGTTTCTTCTGGCTAAATGAAATTGAGAATTTCTGTTTCTATGTTTTTCTTATCAATTACAGTACTCTGAACAATGGGCTTATCAAATAATCCTTTAATGATACCAGGAATCTCAATATTGGCTTCTTTGGCAATCGACTCCAGGGCATCGATGTCGTGAGTATCTATTTCACCTGTCAGGGCGTTGGCAATTACAGGTGAGAACTTGGTCCACTCTGCGGTTGAATAGGCTATGGTTTTTAATTTTTTGTCACGGCAGGTATCATAGGCTTTGAAGCAGGTAGCTGTATGCGGGTCCATTAGATAGCCTTTGGCAAATGCCTGTTTAATATATGTCTTACCTTCATCATCTTCACAGAAGTCAGCCGCAAATATAGTTTGTATCTTTGACAGTTCATCATCAGTTAGCTGGTAATATTTGTCATTGTCCAGTTCCTGCATCAGTTCTCTGGTGCGTTGATTGCCAAATAGATCAAACAGAATACGTTCAATATTAGACGATTTTAAAATATCCATAGCAGGTGAGGTGGTTGGAATTACTGACTGGCTACGTAAATCATAAGCTCCGGTTTTAATTAGTTGGGTAAGAATATTATTTTTATTTGATGCTATTAAAATTTTCTCTACTGGCAGGCCCATTTTCATTGCGTAGTAACCACCCAGTGCATTACCAAAGTTGCCGCTGGGAACATCCAGGTAAACTTTGTCGCCCATATTGATAGCATTCTGGCGAACCAGTTCAAGGTAGGAATGAATATGATAAATGGTCTGAAAAATAATGCGGCCAAAATTTACCGAGTTGGCAGCAGATAAATTAATTCTTTTTTCCAGCAGTTTAGATCTGAAGGCCTCAGAACCCAGTAGACGTTTGAGTGCGCTCTGAGCATCATCAAAGTCACCTTTAATGCCGATAACCTTCAAGTTAGGCGCATCTTCAGTGACCATTTGTAAGCGCTGGACGTCAGAAGTGCCGCCATCTGGGTACATGCAGGCAACCTGTACATTGGCGCGATTTTTAAAAGTTTCCAGTGCTGCTGGGCCGGTATCGCCAGACGTTGCCGCCAGAATCAGATAATTCTCATTACGCTTCTGTGCGAGGGAGGACAGCACAATACCAAACGGCTGTAAGGCCATATCTTTAAATGCACGGGTAGGACCATGCCATAATTCACTAACATACAGGTCGTCATTAACCTTAACAACTGGCACCGGATTACTGGCGTTATCAAAATTATCATATAAGGCCAGGGCTTCATCAATTACCGCAGGCTCAATATCAATTTCAAAGGCAGATAGCACTGCTCTGGCTAATGTCTTGTAATTAGAGTTTAAATGGCTATTTAAAAAATCAGCTCCCAGATCCGGTAATGATTCAGGTGAATAAATCCCACCAAATGACGAAATAGGGTTCAAAATTGCTTCGGAGAAAGATACTTTCTCAGAGTATTTGCCATCATTACCGCGGGTTTCAATAAAATTCATCAATAAATCCAGAATGCCTAACAGTGAATTAGACAGAATTATATAGGAAAAAACATTAGTTGACAGTAATATAGTAAGAATCAATAGCCTGGATCAATTGCACTGTACAGGCAATGACTAAGCTGAATGATTGTCTCTTGATTATAATTAAATCAGTGTTTCACCGAACAGGGGTAGGCCTTCATCTGAAATTTGTCGTCTCAATTCATCATTAATATAAAAAACGGGCACCTCTAAATTAATGCTTCGGCAATGCCGATTGATCACAGCCATAGCCTCTTCGCGATTATGGTATTTATCCCGAGTTTTAAATTTTCCCTGTCCATCGGTGACATGCCATTTATTTTTGCGTCTAACAAGATTGAGCCAGGGATCGCGAGTGACTATGAATGTATTTTCAATTCTGATATTAAAATAACGTCCCAGTCTGTTCAAACTGGAGGGGATTTCATTATCGTAGTAGCGTTTAATAGCCTGCAGATTTTTTGAATAACGCATTTCCTGTATTGATCCACAGGGCCAGGCAATACCATCAAAACCATTTTGACTGGCTCGAATTAACATAAGTTTAATGCTCAGAGCAAGCCATTCTTTTTTAAATGGGGCATTAGGGATTACTCCCCATGCTGAATTGTCGTATCCCTGTTTACGTCCTGTTTGATGCCAGTCACTTTGTATTTCTTCAATAAATAACAGTTTACGATTTTTGTTATCGACTCGAGTGGTGGTTCGAATGTGTGCTAAAACATTGTGGTCAAGGTAGTGAGCACCAAAAAATGTACGTTGATAATCGGGCAGGCTAACAATCCATTCACGGTATTTGTTACCACCATAAAGTGTTATATGGTCATAATGAGTATTAAAGCGGGTACCTGTACGAAGTCCTGAATAATGATGGCTATGTGTGTCACAGGCTGTCATGGCGGTTTCGCTACTACCAAAGAATAAATCCGAAGTGTTGGGGTTTGTAATGGCTCGACCATATGGGTCGAGAGCAAACCAGTATTTATTTAATGCCATGTGATGGTTGTTGTTTCTAGTTTTTACCAGTCCAACGCGGTAATTAAATGAATCGTCGGTATAACGTAAAATACAAATGCAATTCTCATCGAGTTTAAGTGATGCACGATAAACGGCCTGATGAGGCATTTGCCTGGCGACTTCATGAAAATTTAAACCGCCATTTTTGCTTACAATTCGTTCGCTGCTTAATTCAAGGCGGATCTTATTAAAATTTATTGCATTAATTATTTGTTGTTTACTGAGTATGGTTTCATCAGTATGCAGGCTTAAAAAGTATTCCAGTCCAGACCATTTGATTTCTTCATTGCGCATACCCGTTTGCTGCATGTTATAAATAGTGGCAAGCCACTGTTTGCTATTAGCGCTGTTAAGAGAAATATTTTCTAATCGTTTTTTTAGTAAACTGAACAGGTATTGTGGTGAGGAATTTAGTTTAGTTGATAATAGATGTTGTTCGGGTACAAGTCGACGTCGTGTTAATTCAATACGTTGACGTTGTTCTGGTAGTTTAATCCAGCTACGTAATGCCTGTTTGTCGTCTTCAGGCCAGTCAGTTAAATGACATATATCAGCTAGTGTATGGCTAGAATAATAATAATCATATTCAGTCCAGCCTCGCTTAATGACGTTGAGAGGGCTTTTATAGCGAATAATAATATCAACCAGTGGGTAAAGTTCCTGATGTGTTACATCGGGTCCTTTATGCTGTTTTTTCAGGGCGTGATATTTGGTTCGGTTTGTCGAAATATCTACTACAAGTCCACTGGGTAGTTGCAGCATAGGTATCCCTATAAGTATCGTTATTATTTTAGAATAGCTAACAGGTAATTAGCTTGCCAGAAATTCAATGATAGATAATCAGGAAATTTATAGGGATATAAAAGGTATGGCTAATAGGCAGTGGCTGTGAGATGGCTTTCGCTACGGATTTGTAGTTAAGGCGCAATGACTGGAATATTTCAGGCTGGCGATGGATTTGTTTTTTATTGACTGCTCCAGTGCCTCTTCATTGTATATTACGGCATCCCATTCTTCGTTGCTCAGGCGATTGACATCAACAGGTAGCTTTGAGCATTCAGAACTGATGTCACGGCTATTCGCAACTTTTGCCCAGGTGATTGCTTCAATAAGACAACCGGATTGAGCGTAAATTATTGAAAGCGTCTCGGCAGCATTTTTATCGCCAGTTAATGCCGCATATTCAAGATGATGTACTGCTTGATCTAAATTATAGTGTCCGAATTCGTGTGTAGCATAAATACGTCCTGCGGCATGGTTGATGGCTGTTGAACTGGAGGGAAGTTGTTGAAGAATTCGATTTGCAGTACTGACATTTAATATGAATGATCCATGAGTGTAATAGTAGATGACTTCATGAAGATATTTTATATTGTTTAATGCGGCTAATTGCAATGCTGTGTCATAGTGGCTATCGATTTCATGTTGATGATGTGAGAGATAATTCCAGATAATTTCCGAGTCCGTCGCATTGTTTTTTAACATATTGATGAACATGCGTTCAGATGAGCTTTTTTCAGAAAAATAAACGGAACTGGTCAACAGTAGAATTATGACTGATATTATATACAACACGATTTTTATCGATGACATAACAGGGTGTTTTGAGTAATGATTCTGATATAAATATTTTCATTAATTGCTTAGGTGTGTATTGTTTCAGATCAAACCTGTACAGATTGGCTGTTGAGCTATGTATTCATCGAAATGATGATTGTTAATCGATTTATGGCCTATTAATGCAATTTATGCAGTGGTATCGATATTCTGTCCTGTGTTTGAATCAGGGTCAGGTATTTGTCTTCTGGGTGTGGGTTCAGATTCTGTTGTAGGTGTTCTTTCTACAGGTTCGGATTCTACCTGTTCAGTTCTGGGTCTGGGTTCAGAGGCCGGTATATTGACGACCTGAGAGGCTGTTCCTGCTGAGTCTACTGGAGTTGCCATGTTTTTCTCCTGATTAGCGATATATGGAGGAGATTCTAATGATTAACATCTTATGTCTGTTGGTAGTTAATTACTAGATCACTAATAATAATTCTAGATGAAATAATTTAATAAATGAAATAAAAATAAATAATTCATCTGGGCGATAAACCTTTAATATACTTTGCAGATTATTACTAGATTGGGGTTATTTTTCATGCTGAAATTCATAAGTCGTCACATCCTAACGGGACTGATAACCATTCTTCCTGTTTTACTGTCATTTTATCTTTTGTACTGGTTTGCGGTTACTGCCGAAACGATGCTGGGCACCATGATTCGGCTAATGATGCCTGAAGAATTTTACTGGCCAGGTATGGGGCTGGTTGTAGGTCTGGTGGTGATATTTCTGATTGGTCTTATGATGCATGCTTATATAGTCCAACGACTATTTGCAAAAGGTGAAAAGATTCTTTATCGCATGCCCCTGATAAAGTCTTTGTATCGTGCCATCCGGGATTTCTTTGATTATTTTTCACCCAATAAGGAAAAAGAATTTAATCAGGTTGTTTCTGTCCATATTGGTGAGACAGGCATGCAGGTGATAGGATTTGTTACTCAGGCAGTAGCAGAAAATCTACCAGAAGATTTTCGTGGTGAAGACAGTATTCTGGTTTATATACCTCTAAGTTATATGATTGGTGGATATTCTGTATTAATGCCCAGAACCGCTGTTCGGCCGTTGAATATGACTATGGATGATGCCATGCGTTTTACTCTGACAGCGGGTGTCACTAAATAACGGGTCTGTTATTGTGAACGAATTGAGTGTTTGTTGCTCAAATTGTGAGCTTGACTCGTTAAGCTTGTAAACACATATAGATAAGCGGGATTCAAATCGTGATCTCAGATCACTTTTATGAATGATTCTGCTAATCTCAATTATTAAATAAATGGATAAAAGGACAGGTTATGCTGATAGAAGAATTACTGGGTTTAGTATTTAGTTTCTGGACAGGGCTGGCAGTACTTATCATTGTTCTCCTGAAGTCTTCAGTCAAGTTTGTCCCTCAAAATCGAGCTTATGTGGTTGAACGTTTCGGGAAATACAATACCACCATGGAAGCGGGATTAAATATGCTGTTTCCCTTCATTGATAAAGTGGCTTATGACCGGTCATTAAAGGAGCAGGCCGTGGATGTCGCCAGTCAGGCGGCTATTACACGGGATAATATTTCGCTGGTGGTAGATGGTGTGCTTTATCTAAAAGTACTGGATCCCTATAAGGCATCATACGGCGTGGATAATTATGTCTATGCTGTGACTCAGCTGGCACAAACCACCATGCGCAGTGAGATTGGTAAAATTGAACTGGATAAGTCCTTTGAAGAACGAGAAAGTTTAAATATTAATATTGTAAATGCCATAAACATGGCGGCAGAGCCCTGGGGGGTTCAGGTGCTGCGTTATGAAATTAAGGATATTGAGCCACCACGAACTGTGCTCGAGGCTATGGAGCGCCAGATGAAAGCCGAGCGTGACAAGCGTGCTACTATTCTGGAATCAGAAGGTGAGCGTCAGTCATCAATTAACGTAGCAGAAGGTGCCAAGCAGGCTCAGGTGCTGGCTGCAGAAGGTGATAAAGCCGAGCAGATATTACTTGCAGAGGGTGAAGCTCAGGCCATTATTGCCGTTGCTGATGCTCGAGCACAGGCACTGGAAACTGTCGGTAAGGTTGCTGATACGGAACAGGGTCAGAAAGCGATACAACTGGATCTGGCAGTTAAAGCGATTGAAGCTAAACATGCTATCGCAAAAGACTCAACGGTTGTACTGTTGCCTGAAAATAGCAGTAATGCGGCTAATGTCGTTGCTGAGGCCATGACCATTATCAATACATTAAATAGTGATAAATCGCTCAAGCAATAACAGGGGAACAAGATGATTGCTGATTACATTGTCAATCACCAGGCTGAATTCTGGATCATTGTGGGCTTTGTCTTGCTTGGGGTTGAAGTGATGACCGGATTTTCACTGGGCGTGTTTCTGTTTGCGGGTCTGGGTGCGTTGGCAGCAGGATTATTAATGATGGCTACCATCTTGCCTGAAACCTGGGTTGCCGGAGTGGCCTGTACCGGTATCAGTTCTGGTGCCATTGCTGCATTGCTGTGGAAGCCATTAAAAAAATTACAGGGTGATGGTTCACCTGAAAAAGATAACAGCAGTGATCTGGTAGGGCATGAGTTTGTAGTGGATACTGATATATCTTTGACCCGTCCGGGCTCGGTTCAGTATTCAGGTATTGGATGGAAAGTTGAAATCGATAAAAATGCTGGTGTTGATAGCATTCGGGCCGGTCAGCGTGTCACAGTGACTTCAGTAGAAGTGGGCCGGTTTATAGTAAAGCTACTGGAATAAGTTAGTTTAATAGTTATTGATGGAGTTACATTGGGTTAATTTATAAAATCAATTTTATCGAGAGAAGCATAATGGGCAATGATATTGACGAGTTAAAAGAAAATTTGACTGCACAGAAAACCTGGATACGAGGTTTGTATATGCTTTTGTTTGCTTTGTTTTATGGTGTGGCAAAGGTGGTGCTCAGTGCAGTAATCATTTTTCAGTTTGTACTGGTACTGGTTACGGGTAAGACCAACTCGCGATTGCTTAAACTGGGTCAAAGCTTATCAACCTATTCATATCAGATTATGATGTTTCTGACCTTTAACAGTCACTACCAGCCTTACCCATTTGGTGCCTGGCCTGTAGGTCAGCCAAAGTTAAAAGAAGCCATCACAGACGAGAGTGTATAGCTTTAAAAATACTAACGAAGCTGAAAGAGTCGTAATTTTATTTAAGGATTAAGTTATGAAACCAGTCAAAATAATTGGCATTGCGGTAGTCGTGTTGATTATCGCAATTTTGACGGCTCCTGTTTGGGGTGGTTGTGGATTTAACTACACATTATGCAGTGGCTGGTGTGAAATTAAGCATTTTAATTCCAGTTTTCAAAGTACATCCTGTAAGGGGGGGTGCGGTGCTGAGAAACTGGCCTGTCTGGCTAAATAAAAAAGGACAGACTTAAAGTCTGTCCTTAAATTTTTTGTCATTAAGAGGGTAATGACAGATTGATAACTCTTTAAGTTTGCCGGCTTAGTTCAGGTAGTAATTATCATCGTTAATCGATTCAAACTGATCCTTATTAAAATAAACCCCAAAGTATCTGGCAGACTGCTCCAGAAAGGTAATGCGTATCAGATCATCCATATTGACACCCAGGCTAAATATTTCTGACTCAAATTCTGAGCTTGTTCCTGGAAACAGGGCTTCACTGGTCGACATGTTATTTCTCCGTTGGGTTAATCTAATCAGCTATCAATTAATACCTGAGTAAAATACTATGGTATTAGCAGTATAGGGTGATTCTGATTTTAATAAACATAAATTTTGCAGTGAATTGATAAATAATACGTTTTTAACTCTGGATTTTAAGCTGACAGGCTGTTTTGACGGGCTTTGGAGTAATTTATTGTTTGTTGCGTTTATGTTTAATCAATATGCCAGCAAAGATAAGGATTGAAACCAGTAATAATGGGCCATAGGTTGTGATATCCAGGAGATCCTGTAATGAAGCCGTGGTCGTCGCTTTGTGGATGACGCTGGCAAAAACGTAGGATTTAATGCCAATACCCAGTATTGCAGCAGGTATAAAGTATCTTAGTTTGATATTTAATATCCCTGAGCTGTAGTTCACCAGAGAATGAGGGAAGGCTGGCATAATGCGCAGGGCAAACAGGGTAAAGAAATTATCTTCTTTTTGCAGTAATTTATAGATATGTGACTTTTCCACCTTATGTACCCATTCATCCGTTAATCGTCTGGAAAACAGGTAGGCGCTGATTCCTCCCAGAGTACCGCCAGCAACCAGTATAAAGGTTGCCATGGCCGGTGAGTATATCGGGGCTGCAACCCAGAGAAATGAGGCACCTGCCAGGGCAAAGGTAAACAGAATAACCTGTAATAGTATCAGGACAACGACTAGCCAGTTGTTATCTGCATAGCTTCTGGCAAGCATTAGCAGTCGTTCAGGTTCCAGCCAGCCGGCAATTTCAAGCAATATTCCGACTACGATGAGTAGCAGAAGTAAGATCAGTTTTTTAAGATAACGCTTAATCATTCATTTTCAGTCAGTTGTGGGTTAGGTGTATTGTTGTGTAAGGCGCTTTATGTTTGATCCAGTATATAAGAAGTTGATGAATTAGTTGGTTTTTTTATTATAAAAGTCTAGTAATTTTTCTGGACATAGGGTATGTTTCGAGAAGTAGCAGTTTTACTAGTAGTTCCGGCAGTACCTCGCAGTGTTGTAGAGAGTAGTCCGTTCCGTAATTCCCAGCATAAATCTACGCTACAGCAACGTTAATTTTATTAAATAGAGGTAACCGATTATGGCTACAGGTACAGTTAAGTGGTTCAACGAAAGTAAAGGTTTTGGTTTTATTGCTCCTTCTGATGGCAGCGCTGATGTTTTTGTTCATTTCAGTGCAGTACAGGGCGATGGCTTCAAAACTTTGAACGAAGGCCAGACAGTATCATTTGAAACTGAGCAGGGCGCTAAAGGCCCAAGTGCTGTTAATGTGGTACCACAATAACATTTGCACAATTTGAATGCTTAAAAAAGCCCCGCTTAATGCGGGGCTTTTTTTTGCCTTACAAACCAATACCGATACCAATGTGTAGACGGGTTTTAACCCTGTTGCTATCACCTGACCATAAATGCAACTGTTGTGCATAAATAACAGGGTAGCTGTATTCTGATTCACCTACTTTGCCTTTTTCTATTTTTCTAATATCGCCTCTGACAGTGACTATCTTCCCCTGAGTATAAAGCGTAGGTTCTAGATAGCCGGGGTGATGGATAATAAAACGTCCGAGTGGCTTCTGATCTTTTTGAGGGGTGTGATAACTATCCAGTGGGTAGGCGAGTACTTCGATTTGTGTACTGGTTTTCAGGTTTTTTGTCGCCAGTATTACGCCCCCCCAGAGAACGTGTTTGCCAGGGCTGTTTTCCTGTTCGGCAATGACGCTGATGGGTGTTAAAGAAAAGTCGACCTCCCGGGTATCAAATTTGGGTGAGCTGGCACAGCCATTAAGTAATGTAAGAAGTGTAATTAATAACAGGCGTGATAGCATTTTAATGGCCTTCTATTTTTAGTAACGATGCGGGTAGTATGGATGATAAGGGTACCAGGGATACCATGGATCGTACCACCAGAAGTCCGGCGGGTAGTCTTGATAGTTATTTATGTTTTCAACTGGCCAGAGATAGTGATGATCCATTTTGATCAGAATATGTTTATAAGGAAATTCGCCAATATTTCGGGTTTCTAAACCCAGTACAGAACCGACGACTGTAATCTGTCGGTCTTTGGTGTAAACAGTAGGTTCAAGAAATTTTTCGCTGACGGCAATAAATCGACCATGACTATTTTTATCGAGTATCGGCTTACCATTATCGCTCAGGGGAAAAGCCACAATACTTAACTGGCTTTCATTTTTTCTGTTTTTGATGTCAACAATGTTTCCACCCCAGCGAACCTTCTGGGACAGATGTTTTTCTATATTAGTTTGTACCTGTTGAAAATCAGGATTGTTGTCTGGTGAGGTTTTAATTGTTTCGGGTACATGTGATGAGCAGGCGCTCAACAACAGCGTGGCAATAAACAGGCCAAATGTAAAACTACCGATATGACAATTTCTAATCATAACTAAATAATACATCAACATGATGAATCTATAGAAATAGTAAATGAGGTATAGATCAATATTATGTTAATTAAAGGCATACTCAATCAGTTGATTCTGATCATATCGGGCATTTGATGATTATTGTTTAATAATAAATGGGTATGAGTAAAAATGAATAAAGGAGTCATATTATGAGCACTACATGGGTGGTTGTGGCTGACAGTAGTCGTGCACGTATATTTACAGCTGAGACATCTACTTCAGCCCTGCAGGAAATCGAAACCTTAGCTCATCCGGAGGGTCGTTTGCATGAACAGGCTTTATCCAGTGATTTACCGGGAAAGGATAATGCTAATGGTGCAGGAGGTCATGCCTATCAGGATGAAACGACGCCTAAAGAGCAGGAACTGGTCAATTTTGCAAAACGTGTAGCAGGGCATCTAGATGAGGCGCAGAAGGCAAATAAATTGCATCGTCTGGCCATTGTGGCGGCGCCTGGCTTTTTAGGTGAGTTGCGTCACCAGCTGCCGGCTCAGCTTAATAAATTGATCTGTTTTGATTTAAATAAAAATATTACATTGCAAAGTGCTGATGAAATACGCAGTCATTTACCTAAGTCATTGCCGGTTGTTTAAAGGAATGATTAAACTTGTAATGTAGAATGGTAGTTTTAGTTAGTCTTCAGTCCATTTTTTCGGATTGTTGTTTTGGTTAACATGTTCTTCGAGGATTGAAATAAACAGATCTCGTGGAATCATTTCAGCACCCATGCTCTCAAGATGAGATGTATGCACCTGCGTATCAATGATTTTGAAATTATGTTCAGTTAAATACTGACATAAATACACCAGTGCAACTTTTGAAGCATCTGTCACTTTGCTGAACATGGACTCACCAAAAAATACCTGGCCAATGGCAATGCCATATAAGCCACCGACCAGTTCATTATTTTGCCAGCACTCAATGCTGTGTGCATAACCCAGTTGATGTAATTTCTGATAAGCATTAAACATGTCATCGGTTATCCAGGTGCCAGGCTGGTCTTTGCGAGGTCCTGCACAAGCTTGCATGACATCTGCAAAAGCAGTATCCATTTTTATTTCAAATGTTTTTTTATTTAATGTTTTTTTCAGGCTGCGTGAAATTTTAATTTTATCCGGAAATAATATGCAGCGCGGATCAGGGGACCACCAGAGTATAGGTTCACCCTCGTTATACCAGGGAAAGATGCCGTGTCGGTAGGCGTTGAGTAAGCGAGGCACAGAGAGATCACCGCCCGCAGCCAGTAACCCATCGGGCTGTAAAAGAGCGTCATCCAGATGGGGGAAGGGTGCATCTGGGTCCTGATCTAGCCATTGTAAATGAATCATTAGCGAAGTCTTTAATAGCTGCTAAAATAAATAATAAAATAATTATAGATTGTATTACTTTATGACAACAAAATCCCTTCAGGAAATGTATGTATTACTGGTTGAGCCATCTCAGCCTCAGTCTAAATATATTCTAAATCAACTTAATGAATCGGGGATTAGTCGCTTTGAAAGTGTTAAGGATGGGCAGTCTGCGCTTGATGCTATGCATATGTATCGACCTGATCTTGTGATTAGTTCCATGTATCTACCTGATATGACAGGTTCTGATCTTATTCATGCTATGCGCGCAGATGATGATTTACAGGACATGCCCTTTATGCTGATATCAAGTGAAACCGGGTTTGACATGATTGATCCGATACGTCAGGCCGGTGTTACTGCGATACTGCCAAAACCATTTGAATCAGACCAGTTGAAGCGAGCCCTGTTCAATACGCTGGATATGATTAATCCTAAAAGTATTCAGCTGGATGATTTTCATGCAGAAGATTTAAAAGTACTGGTGGTAGATGATAGTTTGACTGCGCGTAAACATATTAAGCGTGTGCTTGCTGGCTTAGGTATAGAAAATATTGTTGAGGCTGATGATGGTGTCAGTGCGGTACCGGTTCTGGCCGAACAGTTTTTTGATTTTGTAGTGACAGACTACAATATGCCTCAAATGGATGGTAAGGCTCTGATAGAGTATATCCGTAATAACAGTAATCAGGGTTCAGTGCCCGTGTTGATGGTCACTTCAGAAGGTAATATGAATAATCTGGCAGCTGTAGAGCAGGCAGGTGTCTCTGGGATTTGTGATAAACCTTTTGAAACTGATACGGTACGTGCACTGATTCAGAATATGCTCAGTGATATTTAATTAATCTGCTGGCCGTCATAATTACAAAATATCGTAAGTAGGTAAATTGTTGTCTATAACTCCCTGGATATTGCTTTATTAGTTTAAGAAACTATCATGGCTTAATTCTGTATTCTGAACGGATTTATGATTAAGCATCTCAAACATTCTGGAAAGTGGCTGATTTCCCATAAAGACTGGACGGCACACCTGACTTTTGCCATTGGTGGTATTGTGGTGGGTCTTGTTGCAACGGTTATGGCCATAAGTAGTGAATGGGCTAATCATGTGTTTCGTTCGACAACTGAAATTTCTCCTTATTTGCCTTTTATTCTTTCTCCTCTTGGGCTGATTCTGGTTGTCTGGTTAACACGTAAATATTTCCCCGGTTCAGAAGGCAGCGGTATCCCTCAGGTAATGGCCGCACTTGAAATGGGTCATGAGAAAGAACGCAGTAGATTGCTGACTTTGCGTATTGCTTTTGGAAAAGTGATGTTATGCATGATTGGTCTGTTAAGTGGTGCATCGATTGGTCGAGAAGGTCCTACTGTTCATGTAGGCGCATCGATTATGTTTTCATTGCGTCGTTTTGTGCGTTTTCGTATTTATGATATGGAGCGGGTATTGATTCTTGCCGGTGGTTCTGCCGGTGTAGCAGCTGCATTCAATACACCACTGGCTGGTATCGTATTTGGTATAGAAGAACTGAGCCGTTCTTTTGAAGTGCGTACTCGCGGCCTGATGTTAACCGGTGTTATGGTTGCGGCAATTACCGCTATTGCTATTCAGGGTAACTATACTTATTTTGGTTCAACCTCAGCAGTGATTGATATTTACAGTTCGATTGTGCCCGTGCTAATTTGCGGTGTTATTGGTGGTGTGATGGGTGGTGTTTTCAGCCTGGTATTGATTCGAGGTAGTCATCTGGTTGCGCCATTTAGAAACAATAAACCTTTTGTAGTCGCGATATTATGCGGTCTGAGTATTGCTATTATTGGTTATTACTCCGGACATGTGACCTATGGTACCGGTTATAATGAAGCAAAATTACTGGTCACGGGTTCGGGCGAGCTGGGAACAGACTATGCTTACCTTAAGTTGCTGGCTACTGTAGTTTCCTATTTGAGCGGTATTCCGGGCGGGATTTTTGCGCCATCACTGGCAACGGGGGCCGGTCTGGGAGCGCATATAGCTGAATGGTTAACGGCTTATCCTCATGGTGCTCTGGTTTTATTTGGTATGGTGGGTTATTTTGCTGGCGTTGTACAGGCACCCATTACAGCCTTTGTGATTGTGCTTGAAATGACTGATCAGCATGAACTGATTGTACCTTTAATGGTCACGGCATTTATTGGTACGGCAATTTCAAAATCAATTTGTAAGACACCAATTTACTGTACCCTCGCGGATAGCTTCAGGCCTGAAGAGAAAAAACTATATAATAAATAAAAAAGTGTGAGTTAACTTTTTGTTTTTCGAAATGGTGATGCTTTATTTAATTCCTCGCCGTAATTTTCCATGGCTTCTGATTCTCGTTGTAAATGCTCTTCAATAATTCTTTTAAACTCAGGGTGGGCCACCCAGTGCGATGAAACTGTTTTAACCGGGAGAAAGCCGCGGGCAATTTTATGTTCGCCCTGTGCGCCTGGCTCAAAGTGTTGTAACTGATTGTTAATGCAGTATTCGATTCCGGTGTAATAACAGAGTTCAAAATGCAGACTGTCATAATCTTCATAGCTGCCCCAGTGTCTTCCATACAGTCCATTGCCGCCTTTGATGCAAATAGCAGCTGCGACAGGTTTATCACCATCAAATGCAATGAAAGTAACAATTTTGTGCGCTATAGCCTTAAAAAAATCTAATGATAAAGTAGCAGTGCCGCTTTTTTTCATGAAAGTGATCTGGTAGAAATTGTAAACCTGTTGCCAGAGTTCTTCGTTGAGTTTATCTCCGGTCAGGATTTTTATCTCGATACCGCTTTCTTTTACCTTGCGCCTTTCACGTTTAATGTTCTTTCGTTTTTTTGAGCTGAGTTCAGATAAAAAATCCTCAAAATTCTGATAATTATCATTGCTCCAGTGAAACTGGTAATCAAAACGATTTAGCAGATCATGTTGTTGTTCAATCTGGTAATCGGTTTCAGTATTGAATAACCAGTGAACAGTTGAAAGGTTTTGTTGTTTAGCCAGTTCAATGGCAAAGTCAACCAGTGCGTGTGCTGTTTGCGTGTCGCCTTTTCGGGTTAGTAAGCGTGGGCCGTTTACCGGTGAATAAGGTACGGCGATAACCAGCTTTGGATAATAGATTAATCCTGCACGCTGATAAGCATCGGCCCAGGCCCAGTCAAAAACAAATTCACCATAAGAATTTGTTTTTCTGTAGGCAGGTGATGCACCAATGAGTTGGTCATCATCGGAGAATACCAGCATGTATTGTGGGTGCCAGCCATAGGGCTGCAGGCAATGCCCGGTTTCCAGTGCCAGTAAAAAATCGTGTTGTATAAAAGGGTTATCACCGGCCAGAGCGTTCCATGCTTCGGCCGGGATAGTGCTGAGAGATTCAGCGACTTTGAAGTTCATTTGTAATCAGGATTTTGATTCCAGCTCATCCAGATATTTTTCAACGTCCAGTGCTGCCATACAGCCGGCACCTGCAGAAGTCACCGCCTGCTTATAAATCTGATCACAGACATCACCGGCAGCAAAAACACCGGGCACGCTGGTTGCAGTGGCATTACCTTTACTACCGGCGTTAACCTTTATGTAGCCATGGTCCAGTTCTAACTGGCCTTCAAAAATACTGGTGTTAGGTGAGTGGCCAATGGCAATAAAAACACCCATCAGATCAATGTCTTTAGTGCTGTCATCAGTGGTACTTTTAATACGAATACCGGTAACGCCTGAGTCGTCACCCAGTACTTCATCCAGAGTGCTATTCCATTCAATGGTGACATTGCCATTTTCGGCGCGATCTTTTAAGCGATCGGAAAGAATTTTTTCTGAACGGAATTGATCACGACGATGAACGACGGTGACATGTTCGGCAATGTTGGCCAGATACAGTGCTTCTTCAACAGCTGTGTTACCACCACCAATAACTGCGACTTTCTGGCCGCGATAAAAGAAACCATCACAGGTAGCACAGGCTGATACGCCTTTACCCTTGAAAGCTTCTTCTGATTCAAGCCCCAGGTACATGGCACTGGCACCGGTGGCAATAATAAGTGCATCACAGGTGTATTCACCAGAGTCACCAATTAAACGAAAAGGCCGGTCAGTAAGATTAGTGGTATGAATGTGATCAAAAATAATTTCAGTACCAAAACGTTCTGCATGGCTTTTCATACGTTCCATGAGCTCGGGTCCCTGAACACCTTCGTTATCACCCGGCCAGTTATCAACTTCTGTTGTTGTGGTGAGCTGGCCACCCATTTCCATCCCTGTGATCAGAACGGGTTCAAGGTTGGCGCGTGCTGCGTAAACGGCTGCTGTGTAACCTGCTGGGCCTGATCCCAGTATTAACAAGCGGCAATGTCTGGTTTCGCTCATTATAAAATTCTCCTGCGAATGAATACCTGAAATTTGAACGATCTATCTTATCAAACAATTGGCCTATATTTGCATTCAAATGGAATGGATTTCATTGATACATGTCTTAAACTTCCTATAAGGCATTAAAAAAACAAAAAGGCCAGCTTATGAAAATCGGTGTACCAAAAGAAATAAAAGTACTTGAGGGACGAGTTGGACTTATTCCAGCCGCCTGCCGGGAACTGATCGCCAGTGGTCACCAGTTATTTATTGAAACCGGCGCAGGGTTGTTGAGTGGTTATAGTGATACTGAATATCATCAACTGGGTGTACAAATACTAGACACGGCTGAGTTGTTGTATGCACAGGCGGATTTGATCGTTAAGGTTAAAGAACCCGTTGCCGGGGATTTACAGTATCTTGAATCACGTCATCTGCTGTTCTGTTTTTTGCATCTGGCAGCCGATGCCGAACTGACTCAGCGATTATGTGATATCGGATTGACCGCTGTGGCATTTGAAACCGTGCCTGATAACCAGGGTCGTCTGCCGATTCTCACGCCGATGAGTGAAATTGCGGGTCGACTGGCGATTCAGCTGGGGACGCATTATTTGCATCAGCCGCAGGGTGGTCGTGGGGTTTTGCTGGGTGGTCTGCCTCTTACCGGTCGCGGTCAGGTGGTGGTACTGGGGGCTGGACGAGCTGGTGGTTCAGCGGCCATGCTGGCTGCAGCTATGGGAGCCGAAGTGACCGTATTTGATAAAAATCGAGATCGTCTTGAAGAAATGCATCAGGCGGCAGCCAATATTTCCACCCGTTATGCCTACGAAGATAATATTGCCAAAGCCTTAACCACTGCTGATCTGGTGGTGGGGGCAGTGTTGTTGCCGGGCCTGCATGCGCCCAGGGTGGTCAGCAGAGACATGGTTAAATCCATGCATGAGGGCAGTGTGATTGTGGATATATCCATCGATCAGGGTGGCTGTATTGAAACTATTCATAAAACCGATTATCTGACGCCGACTTATGTTGAACATGGGGTGACTCATTTTGGTGTTACCAATATGCCGGGTGCCGTACCGCGTACTGCATCCCAGGCATTATCGGCGATGATTACCCCATATGTGCTGAGATTATGCGAGTCAGACTGGGATCAGGCTGATGATCTGCGTCAGGGCATTAATATACGTGATGGTCGAGTCGATAATCCAATAATCGAGCAGGCATTAGCTCCCTAAGCGGGGTTTATTGGGTTATAATTCCGATAATTCAAAAATTGCTTAAGGATCAATTAATTGGCGCAAGCACGTCGAAAAAAAGAATCCAGCATTTCGGGCTTAACTATTCATATTGGAAGAGGACTGAGAGAGGCAGCTCTGTTTGTATTGATGGCGCTCGCGTTGTTTTTACTCGCTTCCTTAACTACCTTCAGTATTGATGATCCCGGCTGGTCACATGTGGGTCCCCGTGATGACATTCATAATGCCACCGGTGTTGTTGGTGCCTGGTTCTCCAATGTGTTGTTATCCCTGTTCGGTTATCTTGCCTATCTGTTTCCAGTGATGATTGCCTACAGTGGCTGGCTGGTGCTGCGTGGTCGTAAAGAAGACGGTGAAGTCGACTTCAGGGTTCTGGGTTTGCGCTGGTCCGGTTTCTTTTTAACCCTGGCCACAGGTTGTGCATTAAGCAGTTTACATTTCGTTATTCCTGAAAGTACTTTGCCTATAGATGGCGGCGGTATACTGGGTCGCTGGCTGGGTGATGATCTGGCTTCGGTGCTTGGATTATTAGGTTCTACCTTATTGTTACTGGCAGGCTTGCTGGCAGGTATTACGGTGTTTACCG
>JAPHQX010000007.1 GCA_026196035.1 Gammaproteobacteria bacterium | reverse complement strand
ATTCTTTCAGCAACTTCCAGTGCTTCTTCACAATCAGAATCATTAAGAATGGCCACAAATTCCTCACCACCATAACGAAACAATAAATCAGAATTTCTCATCTTTTTCTGTATTGTACTGGCAACGACCTTCAGCACCTCATCACCCGCCGCATGTCCATATCTATCATTAACTGATTTAAAATGATCAATATCGATTACCAGCAAAGACAATGCCTGAGTATTGCGTTTTGATAAACTAATTTCTCTATCCAGTGATGAGTCAAATGAAGATCGATTACTCACACCGGTTAATGCATCACAACGGGCGGATAATGCTGCGCTATGAAATTGAATAGAATTTTTTAAAGGATATAAAACACTACATAAAATATTTTCCAACATACCCAGTTCTGATTCTGAAAACTTTCTACCACGGAATACGGTTAATGTGCCTAAGCCATGCTCTTCAATCTGTAAATTATATGAACACCTATGACCCGACTGACGACCGAGCTCTATAGAAACATTCATATCTTCTAGCTGATAGTTATAACCATCAAATAACATGTAAGAATGCATGTATTCCATGAACTGAGTAATAACCCACTCAATATCCAGAGACATCTGCAGGCGAATTGATAAATCGAGTATGAGCTGTTTCTGTTCATCCTTATCAAAGGATTTTTTGGAACGTGTTTGCTCATAGTTAGAAAATACGCTTTTCACATCGCGTAATTCTTTTATCAATTCGGGTGTAGAAATATTCGATTGCATAACAGCATTCCTGAATAAGATTACCCAGACTAATGCGATATCCATGCCAAAATTATAAACAGATGATTTATCCTTATTATTTCAAAGACTTAGGTTAAATAAAAAAATAGCGTGACAATAATCTGACGGCATTCCAGGCCTTTATTCAAGAATCAAAATCACAAATTAGACAAAAAAATGGCAAGAATTTGCCGACAATGGAAAATAGATAATTACTTTGAAGGCAGTAAACAGGTACCTGTTGATCCGGATAAACAGGTCTCACCATTGATCCATATAGCATTATCAAAACGAACACCATCCAGCACAGCTTCATCCAGATTTGCACCTTCAAGTTCCGCATAAGATAAATCAGCATTACTCAAATTTGCCCCCTGCAAATTAGTCTGTCGCAATATCGCACCCACCATTTTAACTCCAGGCATACTGGCCTGTTGCATGAGTGCCTGAGATAAATCCGCATATGAAAAATTACTATTATCTAAACGCGCCCGTGAAAAATCAGCATTATTCAATCGACTACTCTCAAAACGTGAAGCAGACAAATCCAGTCCACTCAAATTCTGCCCCTGTTTATTACAATGTGACCAGTTAACACCCCGTTCAGGCGTTGAGGAACAGTCCGCCTGTGCCTCTTCATTCACAGGACGCAATACTATAATCAACAATAACAGGATAATAAAAATCGTAATGACTATGACCAGATTACGTATATTTAATTCTGGTTTAGTACGATAACTCTTTAAAACATCATCACGTAACTGGCGATGTAACTTCACTACCTGATCTTCATTTTCACGACGATCAAGCTCGGTATCTTCGAAATCACCTGCCTGAGAACAACGCTCATCCTCTCGCACACGAGCCAGCATAAGTTCCTTGGCACCTTCAGAGGTATGGGCATTTAATACCACCTCAGGAACCAGCGCCTTGTAATTTCTAACCGGTGCCCAGTGCTCCTGATCCTGTGAAATTTCTGTATCAAGTTCGATACGACCAAGAACGAGATAGCTACTGATTAACTGATTGGGGAAAGGACCCTGAATACGATTACCATTCCTGATATACCATCGACCTTTATTTTGATCTTTATGCCCCATATAACGCTCTATAGTTCTTATTTAAAAATGCAGTCTTATGGCTGAAGTATTTCCAGACCACCCATATATTTCAACAATACATCAGGAATACGAATACTACCATCCTGCTGCTGATAATTTTCCAGTACAGCTACCAGTGTGCGGCCAACAGCAAGTCCAGAACCATTCACTGTATGTATCAATTCAGGTTTACCGGTTTCAGGATTACGCCAGCGCGCAGACATACGACGCGCCTGAAAATCAACAAAATTACTACAGGATGATATTTCACGATAAGCCTGCTGTCCCGGCAGCCAGACTTCAAGGTCATAAGTTTTAGCTGAAGAAAAACCCATATCACCTGCACATAAGGCCATGACACGGTATGGTAATTCAAGTTTTTGCAGAACTTTTTCTGCATGGCCGGTTAATTCTTCCAGTGCCTGCCAGGATTCTTCAGGCTTAACCAGTTGCACCATTTCAACTTTTTCAAACTGATGCTGACGAATCATGCCACGGGTGTCACGCCCGTAAGAACCCGCTTCAGATCTGAAACAGGGTGTATGAGATGTATATCGAACAGGCATCTGATCAGCAGCAATGATTTCATCACGTGCGAGATTAGTAACCGGCACTTCTGCAGTTGGAATCAGGTGGTAAACACTCTCCCCTGTTAAACCAAACAGATCCTCTTCAAATTTGGGTAACTGCCCGGTACCACGCAAACTATCACTGTTGACCATATAAGGCACATAAACTTCCTGATAGCCATGTTCTGAGGTATGCAGATCAAGCATAAACTGTGTCAATGCTCGATGCAGTCTTGCCATTTCACCATGCATCACAACAAATCGTGAACCGGTTAATTTAGCGGCCGTCTCAAAATCCAGCCACTGTTTTGGTATTCCCAGCTCAACATGATCTTTTGGTTCAAAATCCAGCTGTGCTGGCTCACCCCATTTACGTACTTCTATATTATCTTCTTCGCTTAATCCGGCCGGTACTGACTCATGGGGAAGATTAGGCATACTCATTAAAATATTATTAAGCTTTTCCTGCACTTCATCCAGCTTTGACTTGGCGGCATCCAGTTCATCACCTAAATGAGAAACCTCATCAAGCAGTGGCTGAATATCTTCACCCTGCGCTTTAGCCTTACCAATATTTTTTGATTTACTATTACGTTCGCTTTGTAATTCCTGGGTTTGCATTTGTAATTGCTTACGCTGCACTTCCAGCTCATTAAACAGGTTAACATCAAGCTGATAACCGCGAGCCGCAAGTTGCCTGGCAATACTTTCTATATCTGTTCTTAATAATTTTTGATCTAACATTGTTTTTTTATTCTTACTTAAAAAATCAAACCATTGATTTAGCCCACTGGGCACCTAACCATGCAGCAGCAATACACATTACAACATTCATTAACACATTCAACATGGCTTTTTGCATCAAGCCCTGCTGCATTAAATCCAGTGTATCCCATGAAAATGTTGAGAAAGTGGTTAGCGCACCTAACACACCAACAACAAGTGCCAGTCGAAACTCATGTGAAACATTAAATTTCTCTATTAACAAAATAGAGAATATTCCAATTAAAAAAGAACCTACTACATTAACAACAAGAGTACCGTAAGGAAAACTGCGTCCAAACCAGGAATAAATTCCTGATGAAATACCATAACGCATCACTGCACCAAGAGCACCACCCATTGCAACATATAATAGAGCCTTCATTGCTATCCTATGCTGCAACGATAGGAATAACTTTATCTGCTACTTCTTTATATTCAGCTATCTCATGGAAATTCAGATAACGATAAATTTCAGATGACATTGTTTTGATGTCTTTTACTTTTGCCTGATATTCATCAACTGTTGGAATATGACCCATAATGGCAGCAACAGCGCTTAACTCTGCAGAGGCCAGGTAAACATCCGCACCATTACCCAGACGATTAGGGAAATTACGAGTCGATGTTGACATCACTGTGGCATTATCCGCAACACGTGCCTGATTACCCATGCAGAGTGAACATCCAGGCATTTCTGTACGTGCACCGGCCTTACCAAATATGCTGTAATAACCTTCTTCTGTTAACTGTCGTTCATCCATTTTTGTCGGTGGTGCAATCCACATACGAGTCGGAATATTACTGATACCTTCAAGCACCTTACCTGCTGCACGATAGTGACCAATATTAGTCATACAGGAACCAATAAAGACTTCATCAATATGTGTACCTGCAACTGCAGATAACAGCTTCACATCATCAGGATCATTTGGACAGGCAAGAATTGGTTCCTTGATTTCACTTAAATCAATCTCAAGAATTTCGGCATATTCCGCATCTGCATCCGGTTCTAATAACTGAGGATCTTTTAACCAGGCTTCCATTGCCTCAATACGACGTTGTAGAGTACGTTGATCTTCATAACCATTAGCGATCATCCATTTCAGTAAAGTCACATTCGAATTTAGATATTCAATAATAGATTCTTTACCTAAACGTACTACACAACCATTAGCCGAGCGTTCAGCTGATGCATCAGATAATTCAAATGCCTGTTCAACTTTTAAATCAGGCAGACCTTCAATTTCAAGAACCCGCCCATTAAAGACATTTTTCTTACCCTGCTTTTCAACCGTTAACAGACCTTTCTGAATGGCCACATAGGGAATCGCATTCACCAGATCACGTAAGGTAATACCCGGTTGCATTTCACCTTTAAATCGCACCAGAACAGATTCCGGCATATCCAGCGGCATAACACCCAGTGCCGCACCAAAAGCAACCAGACCTGAACCCGCAGGAAAACTGATACCCATAGGAAAACGGGTATGTGAATCACCACCGGTACCGACAGTATCAGGCAGAATCATTCTATTTAACCATGAATGAATAACTCCATCACCAGGACGCAGAGATACGCCTGCTCGAGTCTGCATAAAATCAGGCAGTTCATGCTGTAATTTAATATCAACAGGTTTTGGATAAGCGGCGGTATGACAGAAAGACTGCATCACCAGATCGGCAGAAAAACCCAGACAGGCCAGTTCTTTTAATTCATCACGTGTCATGGCACCGGTAGTATCCTGCGAACCTACGGTAACCATTCTGGGTTCACAATAGGTACCGGGACGAACACCTGCAACACCACAGGCCTTACCTACTATTTTCTGTGCCTGAGTATAGCCCTTACCAGTATCCACTGGTTCAATCGGGCGCAGGAACACATCTGATGCCGGCAGGCTAAGTGCTTCACGTGCTCGATCCGTTAAACCCCGACCAATTATCAAGGGAATACGACCATTAGCACGGACTTCATCAGGCATGGTAGTTGGGCGCAAATCAAATTTACACAGCTCATCACCCGCTTCATTTAATATGACGCCATCCTTAGGACGAATACGAATCACATCGCCCATTTCCATTGCGGCAACGTCACACTCGATGGGTAATGCACCTGAGTCCTCGGCTGTATTGAAAAATATGGGGGCGATTTTGCCTCCCAGAATAACACCACCTTCACGTTTATTAGGGACAAAAGGAATATCATTTCCCATATACCAGAGTACAGAGTTAATAGCCGATTTACGCGAGGAACCCGTTCCCACTACATCACCTACATAAGCGATGGGATGGCCTTTTTTCTTCAACTCTTCAATGGTTTCCAGCGGTTGATCCATTTTGCTCGCCAGCATTGATTTCGCATGTAATGGAATATCAGGACGACTCCAGGCTTCAGTCGCGGGTGATAAATCATCAGTATTGGTTTCACCTGGCACCTTAAATACAGTGACTGTTATTTCATCCGCCAGTTCTGGCTTGCTGGTAAACCACTCAGCATCGGCCCAGGACTGGAGTATCTGTTTTGCATAATCATTCGTAGCCGATTTTGCCTCTACATCATGAAAAGCATCGTAAATTAACAGAGTATGAGAAAGCGCTTTAACGGCTGCTGGAGCTGTTACATCATCATCCAGCAGGCTAATCAATGGTTGAATATTATAACCACCCAGCATGGTACCTAGCAGTTCTGTAGCATATTCACGGCTAATCAATTCACAGGAAGTATTTCCACTGGCGACATCTGCCAGAAAAGCAGCCTTAACATAAGCGGCCTGATCCACACCTGGTGGTACACGCTGAACCAACAAATGCATTAATTCATCTTTATCAGCACCTACTGGAGCCTTGATAAGTTCAATCAGTTCTGCAACCTGTTGTGCATCCAGTGGTAACGCGGGTAAGCCTTCAGCGGCTCTTTCTTCTACATGTCGGTGATAGGCTTCAAGCACTGTTGATTCCTTAAATATTTTTAAAGTTATAAGTCAGCTGGGTATTATACATAAGGACGCCATGAAAAATCAGGCTTTAACAGCAGGAATAAGCGATAACTAAAGCACTGTTTTATTAGCACATAAAAAAGCCCGCTTAAGCGGGCTTTTTAACTGCATAATCTCCTGGGGGGCTATTTAGAGATTATCCACCTTTCTTTTTCATATAATCTTCGACAGCTGCACTAATAGCATCTTCAGCCAGAACAGAGCAATGAACCTTAACAGGTGGTAGTGCCAGCTCTTCAGCTATATCCATATTTTTGATCTTACCGGCTTCTTCCAGGGTTTTACCTTTCATCCATTCAGTTACCAGGGAACTTGACGCAATCGCTGATCCACAACCATATGTTTTAAATACGGCATTTTCAATAATGCCATCATCACTGACCTGAATCTGCAGACGCATAACATCACCACAAGCGGGAGCACCCACCATTCCTGTACCTACATTAGGTGCATCTTTGTCCATGGTACCCACATTTCGTGGATTTTCGTAATGATCCATGACTTTTTCACTATAAGCCATTGGCCTTCTCCTGTTGTTACTTTGGGCTGTTAAGCCATTAATTTAACTTTAACCTGATGAAAAACAGTAAACTCACCAATCTGGTTCACCTGAATTCATCCCTGAAACCAGTAAATCCAGTCATCCTGTGGCATTAATTTGACTGCTGATGTCTATTCTGATTTAACATCTCTGCCTGACGTCGTGCCAGTATAAATCGACCATTGATTTTATCACGCTGTATTGCCAGCTCGTGAATACCCGGACGATTAACAAACTGCGCAAGCGTAATACCTGACAAAAAGGTATACAAACGATCACTTAACTCAGTCCATAAATCATGGGTTAGGCAACGTTCACCATTCTGGCAATCGCCCTGATTACTGCACTTGGTTACATCTACTTTTTCATCAACTGCACTGATAATTTCTGCCACATTAATCTGATCAGCAGGTCTTGACAATCGATAGCCACCACCTGGGCCACGAACGCCCTCTACCAGATTATTTTTACGTAATTTGGCAAATAATTGCTCAAGATATGACAATGAAATTCCCTGACATTGTGAAATATCGGCCAATGTAACAGGGCCTGCATTATCATGAATCGCAAGATCCATCATTGCAGTTACACCGTAACGACCTTTAGTTGATAATCTCATAATTTGCTTCCTCTCCTGTATTTCCGACTAAATTAGTAGGAATTTGTATAACCTAGTGAAATAGTCAGGAATTGTCAATAATTATTTTGCACTTAACAACCCTATCAGTTCAATCGAATACATCGTTTTAATCGATATTTTCATTATAGCTATTATTGGAAGGAAAACAGGTTATTTTTGTGGGAATAAAGACAAAAAACGCCATATACAGTTATTAACCAGCATATTAATAAGCTTACTTCTACTGAGAAATAAGAAAATTCCTAGAAAAAACATTAAATTAAGAATATCAGAGAACTCTAATATCTTTTTTAGATTATTTGACAAACGGTCAAATATTTTATGAAAATTTTAACCTAATTCTGCAATTTCGCGGTGCATTTCTTCCGAATCATTAAGATTAAGCTCCAGCAACCGGCGTAAGTGACTCAAACCTTCAATGTCAATATTTTCCCATTGCATGCCCCAGTGCTCATTATTAACATGGCTTATTCTGGCTTCCATATTAATTGAGACATCCTCACCTAATACCAGCTCAATGGAATAAACGGCATTCAGATCAGGCTGAATATCAGAAGGTGAATCAACCAGCATACCCTTTAAGGATATATCCAGCAAAACACTGCGCCACTCAAGCTCATTAATAGACATCACCACTTCAGCAATAAACGGAATACGACGATAATGTCTTTTTTCATGTTCTGAAGATGGATTTGTCACATGACACCTTTTGATGATTGGCTAGTTCTTGTATACCTAGTATAGACGCCAAAATGCAGGCAACAAGATATTTTAATAATTATATCAATGCAGCCTGAAGTAAATTTTGTGTATAAACATGGCTTGCCTGATTAAATAGCATTTCAGTCTCTCCTTCCTCCACTACCTGTCCGTCTTTCATAACCATAACACGATGAGAAATAGCTCGAATAACCTTCAAATCATGACTAATAAAAATATAACTTAAATCATGAGCTTTCTGTAATTTGACCAGTAACTCCAGAACCTGCTTTTGCACAGACACATCAAGGGCGCTGGTTGGCTCATCCAGTAATATCAGTTTAGGCTCCAGAATAACCACGCGTGCAATAGCGATACGTTGTCTCTGACCACCGGAGAACTCATGGGGATATCGCCAGAGCACTGACTCATCTAAACCCACTTCATTCAGAATATTTATTATTCTCTGATATCGCTGTTGTTTACTTAGCTCAGGAAAATGCAGCTTCAGACCTTCACCAATAATCTGTTCTACCGTCATGCGTGGTGATAATGAAGAAAAAGGATCCTGAAAAACGACCTGGAATTCTTTACGTAACGGCCGTATTGATGCTTCACCTAGCTCATGCAAAGCAACACCATCAAAAATAATTTCACCTGTAGACTGTTCAAGTTTTAATAATGACATGCCCAGTGTCGTTTTACCTGAACCTGATTCACCGACAATACCCAGAGTTTCACCAGAAGCCAGCCTGAGGTTGACCTGATCAACAGCTTTAACTTCATCGATCTTTCGTTTAAAGAAACCTTTAGTAACTGGAAAATAAACTTTCAAATTAGTCGCTTCAATCAAAGAGGACTGATCCATTTCAATTTCATCAATAATTCTATCGGGCTCTGATTCAAGCAGAATTTTTGTATATTGATGTATCGGTTGATTAAACAGTTTCTGTGTTTCAGCCTGTTCGACAATTTCACCTTGTTTCATCACACAAACATATTCTGAATAATGTCTAACAAGATTCAGATCATGGGTAATCATAAGCACAGACATATTGAATTCTTTCTGCAAATCTGCCAGTAATTCAAGAATCTGCTTTTGAATAGTGACATCAAGTGCAGTAGTAGGCTCATCTGCAATTAACAGTTTTGGATTACACGCCAGTGCCATGGCAATCATTACACGTTGCCTTTGCCCACCTGACATCATGTGAGGGAAACTGTTAATATAACGCTGAGGTTCAGGTATACCCACACGATCAAGTAACTCTATGACTCTTTTTTTAGCCTGATCTTTAGTCATCGACTTATGCAACATCAGCGGCTCAATCAATTGATCACCCACAGGGTATACAGGATTTAATGATGTCGTTGGTTCCTGAAAAATCATTGCAATATCACGACCACGTACAGAACGAATAGTCTGTTCACTACAGGTCAGTAAGTCATTACCCTGAAAAATAATCTCTCCAGATGGATATTTAACCTGTGCAGCCTCATGTAATCTCAATATTGATAATGCAGTAACAGATTTTCCAGAACCAGACTCACCAACAATGGCTATATTCTGCCCACGATGAACATCAAAACTAACACCACGTACCGCCTGTATATCAGATTCGGGAGTTTTAAACTGAACACTAAGATTTTTTATCTGAATAAGTGATTCTGCCATTAACCTTTCCCTGCATCTAACTTTTTAAACCGAAGCGCTATATCAGTCATTATCCCTTCCTCGTATCCGCTATCTGATTGGAGAACTATTTCAGTCATTATCCCTTCCTCGTATCAAGGGCTGAACGCAATGCTTCGCCAATAAAAATCAATAACATCAATGTACCAACCAATACGATAAAAGTACTTAGCGATAACCACCAGGCTTCAATATTTTCTTTACCCTGTGATAACAGCTCACCAAGACTCGGAGTTGATGGTGGGACACCCAGTCCCAGAAAATCAAGACTGGTCAATGCCAGAATTGAACCGCTTATCCTGAAAGGCAAAAATGTTATAACAGGTGTCATACTATTAGGTAATAAATGACTAAACATAATTGACCTGTTTGCCAGGCCGAGGGCTCGTGCCGCTTTAATATAATCTAGATTACGTCCTTTCAGAAATTCTGCACGCACATAATCAGACAGTCCCATCCAGCCAAATAATGACAGCAAAATTAATAATAAAGTAATACTGGGCTGAAAAATGGAAGCAAAAATGATCAACAGGTAGAGTTCAGGCATTGAACTCCAGACTTCGATAAAACGTTGAAACAACAAATCTGTACGCCCGCCAAAATACCCCTGAATAGCGCCTGCAATAATACCAATAAAAATACCTATTGCTGTAAGTGCAAAGGCAAACAAAACAGACAGCCGGAAACCATAAATCAGACGCGCAAGTACATCACGCCCGCGATCATCAGTACCTAAAACATTCTGAGTTGATGGTGGCGCCGGATTGGGTAATTCTGAAATATAATTAATTGTGGAATAACTGTAGGGATTAATCGATTCAATCATCCAGTTATTATCTTTTGTCAGAATATCACGAATATATTCATCCTGATAATCAGTTACAGTCTCAAAATCACCACCAAATGTGGTTTCAGGATATGCATTAAAAACAGGAAAATAATATTCGCCATTAAAATGCACAATGAGTGGCTCATCATTACTGAGTACTTCAGCAAACAAACTCAGGATGAATAATGTCCCGAAGATCCATAAACTGTAATAACCGCGTTTGTTAGATTTGAATCTATACCAGGCACGCTGACCAGGTGATGCATGAAGATAATCACTCATCACTTCTGCCCAACTGACTCAAACTGGATCCGAGGATCGATTAATACGTAACTCATATCAGCAAGTAACTTGGCGATCAGACCTAGCAACGTATATAAATAAAGCGTACCAAGTACAACAGGATAATCTCTTTTCAACACCGATTCATATGAAAGAAGTCCTAGCCCATCCAGTGAAAAAATAGTTTCAATTAATAAACTACCGGTAAAAAAAGCACCAATAAACGCAGCAGGGAACCCTGTCACAAGTGGAATAACCGCATTACGAAAAACATGTTTATATAATACTGTATTTTCAGGCAGCCCCTTCGCTCTCGCCGTTAACACATACTGTTTACGTATTTCTTCAATGAAGCTGTTTTTGGTTAACATGGTCATAACTGCAAAACTGCCAATAACCGATGCAATAATCGGTAACACCATATGCCAGAGATAATCGAGTATCTGTTGATACCAGGGTAAGTCATCCCAGTTATCAGAGACTAAGCCGCGTAATGGGAAAATATCCCAGAAGCTGCCACCACCAAATAACACCAGTAAGGTTATACCCAGTACAAATCCCGGTATTGCATAACCAATCAGAATGATAGTACTGCTGATAACATCGAATGATGAGCCATCTCGTACCGCTTTTACTATACCTAGCGGAATACAAGTTAAGTAAACAATAAAAAATGACCAGACACCCAGACTGATCGATACCGGAAGTTTTGAAACAACCAGCTCCATCACTGATTTATTATGAAAATAGCTCTCGCCAAGATCGAACTGAAGATAGTTTACTATCATGTTGATAAACCGTTCAGGAGCGGGTTTATCAAAACCGTACATTGCATTTAATTTTTCTACATGTTCTTCAGATAAACCTGTAGCGCCACGATACAGGCCTTCAGTCCCGGCGCTCGCCTCACCGGCATGTCCCCGACCCTGCAGTTGACTCACCAGTTGTTCAACTGGACCACCCGGCACAAACTGTGTCACCAGAAAAGTCACTAGCATGACGCCGATCAACGTCGGAATCATAAGTAACAGGCGTTTTAATACATAGGCTGCCATATTTATTTCACTGACCAACTCTGTAATAACCAGCTCACCGGATCGTAATATAACGGAAGTTTTTCTGGAATATCAAACTTATCCCAATAAGCAATTCTATGTGCATTAATATACCAGTTAGGTACCAGATATTCCTGATGAAGCAAAACCCTGTCAAGTGCACGACAGGCAACAATCAGTTCCTGCCTGTTTTCTGCTGCAATTATTTTATCAACTAAAGCATCAACAACCGGATTAGCGATACCGGGCACATTACGAGAACCATTTTGCGATGCCGAAATGGAATGAAACATATTTCGTAATTCATTACCCGGAGACGCAGACTGTGGAAAACTGGTCACCACCATATCAAAATCAAATGTCCTGACTCTGCGCTCATATAAAGAAGCATCTACAGTACGGTAGTTCATTTTAATACCCAGTTTACTCAGATTGTGAGCAAAAGGCGCAAGAATACGCTCAAAGCCTTTCTGTATCAGCATAAAATCAAATTCAAATATCTGACCATCCGCATTCTTTAAAACACCATCTTTAACTTTCCAGCCCGCCTCATCCAGCAGTTTCTTGGCTGTGCGTAAATTTTTTCGTAATGACGAGGGTTTTTTTGTAGTCGGTGCCTGCCAGGTTTTTGTGAAAATATCGTCTGACAGTTGATCTCTAAACATTTCCAGCAACTTAAGCTCTTCTCCCTGAGGTAATCCCGATGATGCCAGTTCACTATTACTAAAATAACTGTCATTACGAACATACTGATCATAAAACAACTTACTATTGGACCATTCAAAATCCATCGCCAGCGTTAATGCTTTTCTAACGTGTCTATCTTTAAATAATTCTTTACGCGTATTAAAAACAAATCCCTGCATGCCTGCATTATTCTGATGCTTTAACTCAATTTTCAGTATCTCGCCAGACTTATAGCGCGGACCCACATGGTCTCTTGCCCAGCGTTTGGAATGGTTTTCAAAAAAGAAATCAAACTCTCCCGCCTTAAAAGCTTCTAAAGCAACCGTTGTGTCTTTATAGTATTTATAAACAATCTGATCAAAATTATACATACCTTTACGTACGGGAAGATGGTTTCCCCAGTAATCAGGATTACGCTTAAGAACAATCTGCTTGCCCAGTGAAAAAGACTCCACAATATAAGGCCCACTACTGATTGGTATTTCTTCAGAAATTTTGTCAAATGGTTTGCCGGCTAACCAGGTCTTTGAAAAAACCGGGATACTTCCAATAATCAAATGCAATTCCGGATTTACGCGTTTAAAATCAAAACGAATATTTCGATCATCCAGTACAACCGCCTGCTTTACATCGGCATAGTAAAATCGATACTGTGGGTGCGCCTGTTCACTCATTAAAGTATCAAAGGAAAACTTAACATCTTTTGCAGTCACCGGTTGACCATTTGAAAATCGCGCTTTACTGTTGAGTCGAAATGTTACAGATAATTTATCTTTTGCTAAGGCAATATCTTCAGCCAGTAAGCCATAACCGGTAAACGGCTCATCCATACTTTTTTCCAGCAAAGATTCAAAAATCAGACTTAAACCATCTGCAGCGATACCTTTAAGGATATAGGGATTGAGACTGTCGAAAGTACCAAACCCCGATAAAACCAGCTTTCCACCTTTTTTAGCCTCAGGATTTACATAATCAAAATGTTTAAAATTCTCACCATATTTTGGCGTATAGCCCATAGCCATGGATGGTACTGATTGTACTGACTGACTGAAAAAACAAAGAAATAGCAAAAAAAAGCTACTCAGGGGGTGAAATCCTGTTTTTATCGGCATATTATCTGATCCAAGAATAAACTTATGTTTTAGTTATTATTTAGACCGTAAGAATACCAATACACAACAATAAAAAATAGGAGTCATTCATATGGGTTTTTTAAGCGGTAAACGCGCACTTGTTTTTGGTGTTGCCAGTAATCGTTCAATTGCATGGGGTATTGCTCAGGCCATGCATCGTGAAGGCTGTGAATTAGCATTCACTTATCAGAACGAACGACTGCGTGAGCGTGTTGAGAAATTCGCTGGAGAACTCGACTCTGATATCGTAATCCCCTGTAATGTTGAAGATGATGATGAAATCGAAGCCGTTTTTGAACACCTGGATGACTACTGGGATTCATTCGATATCATCATCCATTCAATTGCCTTTGCCCCCAAAGAATTACTCGAAGGCGATTACCTGGATAACCTGACCCGTGACGGATTTAATGCCGCTCATGATGTCAGCTCATATAGCCTGGCGGCAATTGCCAAGGCTGGTCGTCATATGATGCAGGGACGACCTGATGCTTCAATTATCACGCTGAGTTACCTGGGTGCTGTCCGCACTTTCCCGGGCTACAACGTTATGGGACTAGCCAAAGCAAGCCTTGAAGCCAACGTGCGCTATCTGGCACACAATCTTGGGCCTGAAAATATCCGTGTTAATGCTATTTCTGCCGGCCCTATTAAAACACTGGCCGCTGCTGGCATAGGTGGTTTCAATAAAATCTTTGATCACGTCGAAGCAAATGCACCACTAAGACACAATGTGACCATTGAAGATGTTGGCAATACGGCTGCGTTCTTAAGCTCTGAACTGGCTAGTGCAATAACAGGTGAAGTACTCTATGTTGATAATGGATATCATATCGTTGGCCTGCTAAACGAATAAGCTGTCACAAAAAAAGGGAGCCTGGCTCCCTTTTTTCATTCAATCCATAAATACGCTAATCTATTTCTTTCTGTAGTATTTCAGTTTCACCTTCCAGTCGACCAATCACCACAGCTGCCACTGAGTCGCTGAAAACATTAACCGCTGTGCGACACATGTCCAACACGCGATCCACTGCCAGAATCAATCCTACAGCCTCCAGTGGCAACCCTATAGCCGCGAGGATAATACTGATCGCTACCAGACTTGCTGATGGAATACCGGCAACGCCAATGGATGTTGCCAGGGCAATCATCACAATCATAAACTGAGTTGTAAAACTCAATTCAAGCCCATAAGCCTGAGCAATAAACATAGCAGCCACACATTCATATAGAGCCGTACCATCCATGTTGACTGTTGCACCCAGTGGCAGAGTAAAACTACTCACATTATTTGAAACACCGGCTCTTTGCTCTACACAATCCATCGTAATCGGCAATGTCGCAGAAGATGAGCTGGTTGAAAATGCAGTCAGTAACGCTGGCGACATGGCTTTGTAATGTCTGAGAGGGCTCACCTTTGCCAGACTTTTCAAAATCAACGGCATAGTAACGAGAAAATGTATCGCAAGTGAAAGTAATACGGTAAAGAAGAAAACGGCCAGTGGTTTAAATACATCGATACCAGATGAGGCGACCACTTTAGCAACCAGTGCAAAAACACCTATTGGGGCAAATTTCATTACCCAGTTGGTGATTTCCATCATCACATCCAGCACACCCTGCCAGAAATTT
>JAPHQX010000094.1 GCA_026196035.1 Gammaproteobacteria bacterium | reverse complement strand
TTGGTCGGGACGAGAGGATTCGAACCTCCGACCACTTGACCCCCAGTCAAGTGCGCTACCAGGCTGCGCTACGTCCCGAAGAGGCGAAGAATAATACACTGTGTTGTGTTCTGATTAAAGGGGTTTGTGCTTTATGAACTTATGGCACTGCTCAGAATGAAAAAAACCAGCATTTGCTGGTTTTAGATCCTTCGACTGGACTCAGGATGACAATATCAGAGCAGGTGCTCTGCCATTGTCACTTTTTAAGGATATTCAGTATTTCTTCCAGCTCATTTCTTAACTGGCGAATCACCTGCTGGCTCTGATTGGTATCATCTTTAGCCTGCTCACCTGTCAGCTGCTGACGAGCTCCACCTATGGTGAAACCCTGATCATATAACAGACTGCGAATCTGACGAATCAGAATGACATCATGACGCTGGTAATAACGACGGTTACCACGACGCTTTACCGGCTTCAGTTGTAAAAACTCCTGCTCCCAGTAACGCAGTACATGGGGCTTAACACCACATAACTCGCTCACTTCACCAATAGTGAAGTAACGTTTACTTGGTATTGCAGGTAATTCGTTATTGTTGCTGGCTTCCAGCATATGCTTCAACCCGTTGCTTTAGTTTTTGACCTGGACGGAATGTGACTACGCGGCGCGCACTAATAGGTATTTCTTCCCCGGTTTTGGGATTTCTACCTGGACGCTGTGTTTTGTCTCTTAATGTGAAGTTACCAAAACCTGATAATTTGACGTTATGAGCGTCTTCCAGGGATTCTCTTACTTCTTCAAAAAACAATTCTACTAGCTCTTTGGCTTCGCGTTTATTTAAACCTAATTCTTCGAATAAGCGTTCAGCCATATCCGCTTTGGTTAATGCCATTTCTATTCCCGTAATGTTGCGCCGTAGTCTCTCACAAGCGCGGCGACGATATTTTGCATTTCTTTTTCGATATCTTCATCCATAAGAGTGCGTGAAAATCCTTGTAAAATCAAGCCTAAAGCGACACTTTTTAGACCATTATCTACACTCATACCAGTATAGACGTCAAATAATAAAATTTCCTGTAAAAATTCAGAAGAAACCTCATGAATTGTAGTAAATATGGCCTGAACAGGTATTTTCTCATCAATTAGAATGGCTATATCACGTCGTACTTCCGGGAATTTGGAAAGTGCCGAAAACACCGGCACATCAGCCTCAAGGGCCAATTTCTGATCTATTTCAAAGACAAAAACATCTGGATCTATATCCAGTGTTTTCTGAATTTGCGGATGCAACGCCCCGATCCAGCCAATTGGCTGATTATTTTTTATAATTCTAGCTGTCTGACCCGGATGTAGCGCTGGGTGATTATCTGCAACAAATTCTACAGCTGTCATACCACCCAGACCTAAAATAGCTTCCAGATCAGCCTTAAGATCAAAGAAATCCACTTTACGCTCAGCATCACCCCATTGCTCAGCGTGCTGATTACCACAGATAACAGCCGCAATTTTGGGCTGTTGAACCAGCTCATCCCCTTGTTGAACGAAAGTCAGTCCCGTTTCAAACAGACGCACACGGGGCTGCTGACGATTCAGATTATGCTGCAAAGCCTTCAGCAAGCCGGGCCAGAGACTGGTCCGCATAACCGATAACTCGGCTGATAGCGGGTTAGCCAGTTCGACCGGCTTAATTTCCGGGTCGATAGCAGACTGCCATTGAGGATCAACAAAACTGTAGGTAATAGCTTCAAAATAACCTCGATCAACCAGTGTTTCCCGCAGACGCTGCATATCGAGCTTTGACTCTGTCAGTGGCTTCATTTCTGGCTGATAACGGGGTGAGGTTCTTGGAATATTGTTGTAACCATGAATACGAATCAGTTCTTCAATGAGATCAGCCTCAATAGCAATATCAAACCTGAAAGCCGGTGGCGTCACCAGCCAGTCATCATTTTGTGATTCAATTTTCATCCCCAGGCGAGTCAGGATTTCTTCCACTTCTGCAGCCTCAAAACGAATACCCAGGATTCTGGAAATTCGCTCCTGACGTAACAGAATCGGTGTTGATAAGGGCAAATTCACATCACTGGTTTGCTCGTTTACAGGGCCAGGCTGACCACCACAAATATCAATTAATAATTGTGTCGCTCGTTCCATGGCTTTAAATTGCAGTTCAGGGTCTACACCCCGTTCAAAACGGTGTGATGAATCAGTATGCAAACCAAAATCACGGGCCTTACCAGCAATTGCCAGTGGTGTAAAAAAAGCACATTCAAGAAATAGATGCTTTGTATCATCAGTAACACCGGAATTTTCACCACCCATCACGCCAGCCAGCGCTAATGGCTTACTGTCATCGGCAATCAACAAAGTATTGTCAGTCGCCTCAATTTCCTTGCCATCTAACAGAGTGATTTTTTCACCGGCATTAGCCATGCGCACCTGAATACTGCCTTTAAGCACATCCAGATCAAAAGCATGCATGGGCTGGCCCAGTTCAATCATCACATAATTAGTCACATCAACTGCTGGACCTAAACTGCGAATACCGGCACGGCGTAATTTTTCCACCATCCATAAGGGCGTTTGTGTCTGTACATTAATATTGCGAATCACACGACCCAGATAACGAGGACAGGCTTCTTTAGCGGAAACCGAAACAGTAAATGTATCGTCAATTTCTGCAGCAACGTCTTTAATTTCTACTGCACTGACGTCACACTGATTTAATGTTCCCACTTCACGGGCAATACCGGCAACACTTAAACAGTCACTGCGATTGGGTGTTAGATCAACTTCAATCACCTGATCATCTAACTGTAAATATTCACGAATGTTCTGACCAATGGGTGCATCTTCTGGCAGTTCCATTAAACCTTCAGCTGACTCTGCCATGCCCAGTTCTTTTTCTGAACACAACATACCAAAAGATTCGACACCACGAAGTTTTGATTTTTTAATTTTGAAATCACCGGGCAACACTGCACCAATGGTGGCACAGGCAACCATCAGACCTTCACGCACATTAGATGCGCCACAGACTATTTGTAAAAGCTCACCACCCGCATCCACTTTACAGACGTTCAGTTTATCGGCATCAGGATGTTTTTCGACCTGCTTAACCTGCGCCACAACAACACCATTAAAATCACCCGCCGCAGGCTCAATTGAATCAACCTCAAGACCGGCCATGGTAATTTGATCAGCAAGTTGCTGAGTATTAATTGCAGGATTAACCCATTCACGTAACCATTTTTCAGAAATTTTCATCAGTGACTCTTATGCAAACTGTTTCAGGAAACGAAGATCGTTTTCAAAGAACAAACGTAAATCGTTAACGCCATAACGCAACATGGCCAGACGCTCTACACCCATACCAAAGGCATAGCCTGTAAATTCTTCATTATCGATACCAGCGTGTTTAAATACTTCAGGGTGCACCATGCCACAGCCTAAGACCTCCAACCAACCCGTATGACTGCACACACGACAACCTTCACCACCACACATCACACATTGAATATCCACTTCAGATGAAGGTTCAGTAAAAGGAAAATACGAAGGACGAAAACGGGTTTGTAAATTATCGTTTTCAAAGAACAGTCTTAAGAAACTATCTAGCGTGCCCATTAAATCAGCAAAACTAACATCACGATCAACCATTAAACCTTCGACCTGATGAAACATCGGCGTGTGAGTTAAATCAGAATCACAACGATAAACACGACCGGGTGCTATTAAACGTAAAGGCGGTTTTGTGGTTTCCATTTCCCGTACCTGTACAGGCGATGTATGGGTACGTAATAAGGTATTAGTATCAAAATAAAATGTATCGTGCATGGCGCGTGCAGGATGATGCGATGGAATATTTAAGGCTTCAAAATTATGATAATCATCTTCAATCTCAGGCCCCTCAGCAATATCAAAACCCAGATTGGAAAATAGCTTTTCGATACGTTGCATGGTACGAGTGACTGGATGCAGGCCGCCGTTGTTTTGTCCTCGGCCCGGCATGGAAACATCAATAGTTTCTTCCTGTAGACGTGCATTTAGCTTCTCAGCTTCAAGAGTTGACTTACGTTGATCAATAGCAGCCTGTAAATTACGCTTGGCCTCATTGATAACCTGGCCAGCATCTTTACGTTGTTCAGCGGGTAATTGACCCAGTGCTTTCAACTGTGCCGTAAACTCACCTTTTTTACCCAGATACTGAACACGAAGCTGATCCAGTTGTTGAAGATCAGAAGCATCAGCAACTGCCTGTTGTGCTTGTGTTAAGACTTGCTCTAAATCGGACACGAATTTATACCGTTATTTTTTATTAATTTAAAAGCCATAATGACTTTTTCATATATTCTGCGCAGAAATAAAAAAAGGGGAAAGAACTGGCCTTTCCCCTTTTAGCATTAGCACTCTGATTGATTCAGAAAACCGGATCAACCATATACAGCAATATTATGCTGCTTCAGCCAGGCCTGCTTTAGCTGCTTCTACCAGTTGTCCAAATGCTACTTTGTCATGAACTGCGATATCAGCCAGTACTTTACGATCAACTTCGATCTGAGCTTTGTTCAGACCATTGATGAAACGACTGTATGACATTTCAAATTCACGAGCTGCCGCATTAATACGTGCAATCCATAATTTGCGGAATTCACGTTTTTTAACACGACGGTCACGATATGCATATTGACCGGCTTTAATGACAGCCTGATGAGCTACACGATAAACACGACTACGTGCACCGTAATAACCCTTGGCTTTCGCCATTACCTTTTTATGTTTAGCTCTCGCCTGTACACCACGTTTAACTCTTGCCATGATTCAGACTCCCCCTATACGTAAGGTAACATGCGGTTAACCATGCGAACATCGCAATCGGCAACCTGTGAAGCTTCACGTAAATGACGCTTACGCTTGGTGGATTTTTTAGTCAGAATATGACGACGGAATGACTGGGCACGTTTAAACCCGCCAGAACCGGTACGACGAAACCGTTTGGCTGCGCCACGGTTAGTTTTCATCTTAGGCATTGTTAATACTCCAAAATAATACTTTAAAAGACCCAGACCCAGTCTCGAAGACGGATACAGGGTGATTATTTTTCGGGCTTTTTACTGTGGACCCTTGCGAACCACATTGAAGAACCGGGCATTCTACCCGATTTCATACAATTTATTAAGACTATTTCGTCTTTTTCGGTGATAACATCATCACCATCTGTCGGCCTTCCATTTTAGGCATTTGCTCAATAACCGCATATTCTTCAAGATCAGCACCCACTCGTTTCAACAAATTGAGTCCTAACTCCTGATGAGCAAATTCACGACCACGGTATCTTAGAGTGACCTTGGCCTTATCGCCATTTTCAAGAAACTCACGCAGTTTTCTGACTTTTGTCTGGTAATCACCTTCCTCAGTACGAGGTCGGAATTTGATTTCCTTAACCTGAATCTGCTTCTGTTTCTTTTTGGCCTTCTGCTGCTGCTTATTGGCTTCAAACTTGAATTTGCCATAATCCATAATACGGCATACCGGCGGCTCGGCATTCGGAGACACCTCGACCAGATCCAGCTGGGCTTCTTTAGCCATTTCAAGTGCTTGTGCAGTCGGCATTACACCGGCCTGCTCACCTTCAGCATCAATCACCCTGATTTCGGGGTGAGTGATCATTTCGTTCATACGAACTTTTTTTTCAGCAGCGATATTTTATTCCTCCAAAATAGCGAAACCGCGGTTCTCGATAACATCGGAAAGCTTTCTGGCAAAGTCTTCAACAGACATTGAACCCAGATCTTTACCCTCTCGTGAACGCACGGCAACACTCTGATTTTCTAGTTCCCGGTCACCAATGACCAACATATAGGGAACGCGCTGTAAAGTATGCTCGCGGATTTTAAAGCCGATCTTCTCATTTCTCAAGTCCAGTTTGACCTTAAATCCTTGACTGCTTAGGATTTTTTCCACTTTTCGAGCAAATTCGGCCTGATTATCCGTAATATTAAGGATCACAGCATGTTGTGGTGCCAGCCAGAGGGGAAATTTCCCCTCATAATGTTCAATCAATATACCCACAAAACGCTCAATTGAACCCAGAATCGCCCGATGCAACATCACCGGCACCTGACGACTACCATCCTCTGCCACATACTGGGCATCCAGACGACCCGGCATGGAGAAATCCACCTGCATGGTGCCACATTGCCAGCCACGATCCAGACAGTCTTTCAGAGTAAACTCGATTTTCGGACCATAGAAGGCGCCCTCACCTGGCTGCAATTTAAACTCAATGCCTTTAGCTCTAAGAGATTCTTCCAGCGCTTTTTCAGCCTGATCCCAGACCTCATCTGAACCTACGCGTTGTTCAGGTCGGGTCGACAGGGCAATTTCAATATTTTCAAAGCCAAAATCTTTATAAACATCAAAAGTCAGATCAATGAATTTGGATACTTCATTCTGAATCTGTGCTTCAGTACAGAAAATATGAGCATCATCCTGAACAAAGTTACGTACTCGCATCAAACCGTGCAGAGTTCCAGAGGGTTCATTACGATGACAGGAGCCAAACTCTGCCAGACGCAAAGGCAAATCACGATAAGATTTCAGACCCTGATTAAATACCTGAATATGACAGGGGCAGTTCATGGGCTTAACTGCATAATCCCGATTCTCGGAATGAGTTGTAAACATCATGTCACTGAATTTATCCCAGTGACCGGATTTTTCCCACAAACTACGATCCACTACCTGAGGCGTATGAATTTCCTGATAGTCATGATCACGCAAACGGTTACGAATATAATTCTGAATGGTTAAATAAATATCCCAGCCAGGCTCATGCCAGAACACCATGCCCGGTGCTTCTTCCTGGGTATGAAACAGTCCCAGCGCCTTACCAATCTTTCGGTGATCACGTTTTTCAGCTTCTTCAATTCGATGCAAATAGGCTTTTAACTGTTTTTTATCCGGCCAGGCAGTACCATAAATACGTTGCAGCATTTTATTATTTGAATCGCCACGCCAGTAAGCGCCAGCCAGTTTGGTTAATTTAAAGGCTTTAATTTTGCCCGTATTTGGCACATGGGGTCCACGACATAAATCAGTGAACTCACCCTGAGTATATAAAGACAGATCTTCATTGGCAGGAATATCTTCAATAATCTGGGCTTTATATTCCTCACCCAGATCTCGAAAAAACTTTACCGCCTCATCACGGGATTTAACCGAACGCTCAACTTTATAATCGGCTTTTACCAGCTCAGCCATTTTGTTTTCGATTTTAGTCAGGTCTTCGGGTACAAAATGGGGCTCATAATCAATATCATAAAAAAAGCCATCATTAATTACAGGACCGATTGTGATCTGTGCTGAGGGAAATAATTCTTTAACCGCCTGAGCGAGTAAATGAGCTGTGGAATGACGAATAATCTCCAGACCTTCATCATTTTTCTCAGTAATAATTGCCAGCTCACTATCAGCTTCAATTAAATAAGAAGTATCAACCAGCTGGTCACCGATTTTTCCAGCAAGTGCGGCTTTTGCCAGACCAGGACCAATTTCGGCGGCGACATCATGAACAGAAACGGCAGATGAAAAAGTGCGCTGACTACCGTCAGGCAAAGTAATAACGGGCATAGGTGCTCCTGGTTTCAGTGGTGACCCATACAAGAGGTCACTTGTTTTGTTAATGACCCATACGAGAGATCATTAAACAGGTTATTAAATTTTAACTGAGCTTATTTAAAGGCTTACAGATAAATGAAGAAGGCATTCTAATTTAGAAACAACGCCAAAACAATTACTACAACTGAAAACTAACATGGCAGAGTGACGGCAAAACAACTGCCCTGACCTGGTTTACTCGTTACATCAATAGTGCCACCCATTATCTGAACAAGATGCCGACATATCGTCAGACCTATACCGGTGCCTTCTACAAGATATGATTGGGAATCCAGTCTGTCGAAAGGATGAAAAATTCTCTCAAGATGCTCAGCAGCAATACCTCTGCCTGTATCTTCTATATGAATACTGATTTTTGCAACTTCAGGCTTTTCTACTTTTATACTAACTTTTCCCTGCTCTTTATTATATTTCACAGCATTAGACAGTAAATTCAAAATAATCTGCTTTAGACGAACAGGATCTGTATTAATTATCTGATCAGATAAGTCATTCAGATCACACTCAATTGTAATCTGTTTTTCATCAGCCGTATTTTGAATCAATGATAATGTTTCCACGATAATCATCGCTGGACTTACATCCTGATAATCTAAATCCAGTTTTTCTGCTTCGATTCTAGATAAATCAAGAACCTGATTAATCAGGCTTAAAAGATGCCGGCCGGCATTTAATATCTCTTTGATATTCTGATTATGAGGCATCCCAAAATCATTCATCTCCAGTAATTGAGAAAAACCCAGAACCGCGTTTAAGGGTGTTCTCAGCTCATGACTCATATTAGATAAGAATTCTGATTTTGCGCGGCTGGCTTCTTCTGCGATATAACGTGCTTCAATTAAATCAGCTTCTGCAATTTTTCGTTCTGAAATATCATTAATAATTGCAGTAAACTCATCTTCTCCATCAATATTTATCCGGCTAATAGAGAATTCAATCATTACCTGATTACCCTGCTCGCATAGCGCTGAACCTTCAGTGCGCTCGCCTAATGTTTCTTCCAGTGGTATTCCTGTACACATTTTCCTGGCGGTTTCATTTGCAGGAAAACATATCTGTGGAATATATTCATGAATTCTGCGGAGTTCTGCCTCAAGTGGAATATTAAAAATTTCTCGAGCTGCATTATTAATGGTTTTAATGCGACCCTGACGGTCGAAAGAGATAATGCCCGCAACAGAATTATTAATGATCGCTGCCAGTCGTTGCAGACTTTTTTCACGCTCCCGAGCATAATCATCAATATCACTTTTATTAACGGCCTGAAGATCATTCTGGCAAGTCACATCAACACCCGGTATAAAATCGAAAAAAAATATAATCAGACATCAGCTTGTTAAAAAGCTGAATAGAAAAAGCAGGAATTGTTGAACTTGTCGGTCGTACCATTGCGTTATTCCTTCACACGCCATGTTGTCAGGCACGAACTATGTATCAGAAAAGCCGCACTTAATCAAAGTACTCATTACTACTACCACGAAGTGGTAGGCGCGAGTGGATTCGAACCACCGACCCCCACCATGTCAAGGTGATGCTCTAACCAACTGAGCTACGCGCCTAAAGAGCGGAGAATATTACTGATAAGAACCGCGAGTTGCAAGAAATTCTAAAATTAAAGGCTATTAGCCTGGAGGCCAGCTCATGGGTCTGCCACCCAGTAAATGCAGATGGATATGGAAAACAGTTTGTCCCGCCTCTCGATTACAGTTCATTACCGCTCGATAACCCGGCTCGGCTATACCCTCTTGTTTGGCTATCTGACTGGCTGCCAGGTACATTTTACCGATTAATTCAGCATCTTCAGGCTGAATATCATTAATGGTAGATATATGTTTTTTAGGAATAATCAGAATATGTGTGGGGGCCTGTGGATTCAGATCACGAAAAGCCAGAACATCCTCATCCTGATAGACGATATCACCGGGAATATCACCACTGACAATTTTACAGAAAATACAATCGGTCATTATTTATCTCTATTTTGAGCGACTCTCGAGGAAAGCAGCTATCAACTAAACATATTCATCAATAATACCGGAAATCTGTCTCGGCTTCTCTGGATCGGCAATTAAGGCCTCATTTCGTTCAAACGTTGAAATAGCATCCCGTAAACTGAAACGACGGGTATCAGACTGGCTAAAGGTGGCATCACGTTCAAGAATGGATTGCTGAGTGGTATTAACTTCACGATTTGGATTGGGTCTGGCTGCAATAATCTCGCCACGAACGACCCGGGCATTATCCGTATTATTGCCGCCCTGCTGGGCATCAGATGATATAGCCTGACGATCAGACCCGTTACCTCGAAGCGACTGACCACGCTCAGCGCCTGTAAATGACGGGGGTATAAAACCTGCAAGGGCTATATCCATTTAAACATTTACCTGAATTGAAGAATCAGCAATAAACCTGAATTATAGCAATCATGCCTGTTTTTTGAGCCCATTCTGTATAAATTTTAGATTCTTCGGCATAGTTTATGCTCTGGATCCATCGACTTCGCTCAGGATGATCATATAGATTTGTGCCCAACCTTAGACTTAAGATCCTTCGGCGGAGTTTACCCTGAGTATTGTCGAATGGGCTCAGGATGATCATATAGATTTGTGCCCAAATCTATATGATCACTTTCTGACGACCGGAAAAAGCATGGGCCAGCGTCCCGCCGTCTATATATTCCAGCTCACCACCCAGCGGTATGCCATGAGCCAGTCGCGTTGCACTGATACCATACTCAGCTGCCATTTTAGAAATATAATGAGCTGTGGTTTCCCCTTCCACTGTTGGATTGGTAGCCAGGATAATTTCTTTAATCTGCCCATCTTTCAGTCGCTGTTCAAGCAGGTCCATACCCAGCTCTGCCGGCCCTATTCCATCCAGCGGGGACAAATGCCCCATCAGAACAAAATACTGTCCTCTAAAGTCGGTCGACTGGTCAATCGCCAGAACATCAACCGGGGTTTCAACAATACACAAAGAAGAAGCATCACGTCTCTGATCCGTACAAATCGAACAGATTTCATTTTCAGACAGGGTACGACATTGCTGACAGTGACCAATATTTTCGACTGCATCCTGCAGTGCACGGCTTAACCTTGAGGCACCCGGACGATCCCGCTCCAGCAGATGAAACGCCATGCGTTGAGCCGACTTGGGACCAACCCCGGGCAGACAACGCAAAGCATCAATAAGCTGATCAAGTAATAATGACTGACTCATTAGAAAGGCAGTTTTAAACCACCCGGCAGATTCATACCGTCGGTCAGGCCTGACATTCGACTCTGGCTTTCCTGCTCAATACGACGCACCGCATCATTCACCGCTGCAGCCAGCAGGTCTTCGATCATTTCTTTATCATCATCCATCAGGCTGTCATCCAGTGATACACGGCGAATTTCATGACGACCGTTCATCGTCACCTTTACCATACCGCCACCGGCCTGTCCTTCAACTTCCATATTGGCAATCTCTTCCTGCGCTTTCTGCATATCGGCCTGCATCTTCTGCGCCTGTTTCATTAAATTCCCAATACCACCTTTCATACATCACCTCTTGAATCAATTATATTCTATTAAAAAATGCATCTATCAACTGCCAGGCTTAACCGAGTTTGGCATCACCTGGGCGCCAAAATTATCCCTTAATGCCTGCACCACGGGATCCTGATCAATGGCCTGCTCTGCAGCCCGCTGCTTTTCTGCCACTTTTCTAGCATCTGCCTGTGCAGGTGTCTCCACCGCAGCCTGACCCAGAGTAATAGTTAATTTTATCGTATCTCTCAGGTATTCACTTAATGCATCCTGCAAACGATTCTGAGAGGCAGCATTAAGTAACTGCCCATGCTCTTCACTCAATAACAGATGCATGTTATTACCTGAGTAATTTTGCAATGTACAGTTCAATGCCAGCTGTTTCACCATGCCATTGATCGCAGCTGCATTAATCAACCCTGGCCAGTCACCTGCAAATGAAGGTTTAGCCTGTGACACAGATGAAACAGGTTCGGTCACTACCGAAGCCTGATGCGCTGGCTGAACCATTTGTGACTGAGCGACCTGAGGTTTAACAACAGGTGCAGGGCTTGTTTTTGAAGCGGCTGCCGGTTTAAAGGCCAGCATGCGTAACAGGGCCATTTCAAACCCGGTGCGTTCATCAGGTGCCAGAGGCAGGTCCTTGCGACCAATCAAACCCACCTGATAAAACAGCTGTATATCTTCAGCCGATACCTGAGTCGCCAGTGCCTGTATTTCTTCACGCTCGACCAGATTTTCATCAACCGCCTCGGGCACGGTCTGGGCCAGTGCCATCTGATGTAACAGGGCCAGCAAATCTGCCATTGCGCCATGATAATCCGGTGTCATTTCTGACAGGGCCGCGACTTCTGCCATCACCCTTTGTGGCTCATTGGCGATCAAGGCTTTTAAAATAGCCATGATACGATCACGTGACACGGTACCCAGCATGGCACGGACTTCATCAGTGGTGAGTTTGCCGCCGCCATAGGCAATCGCCTGATCCAGCAAACTCAGCGCATCACGCATAGAACCATCAGCGCCATTAGCCAGTAGACGTAAAGCGGTATTTTCGAACTCGACCTTTTCCTGCTGCAAAATATATTGCAAATGCTCTTCAATCAAGGACATGGGCATGCGCTTAAGATTAAATTGCAGACAACGGGACAGCACGGTCACAGGTAATTTCTGTGGATCCGTGGTGGCCAGCAGGAATTTGACATGGGGCGGTGGTTCTTCCAGTGTTTTTAACAGGGCATTAAAACTGTGCCCGGAGAGCATGTGCACCTCATCGATCAGGTAGACCTTGAAGCGCCCCTGTGAAGGCGCATACTGAACGTTATCCAGCAATTCACGAGTATCTTCTACCTTGGTACGGGATGCCGCATCTACCTCGATCAGGTCTAAAAAACGACCTTCTGCAATAGCCAGGCAGGAGGGACATTGGCCACAGGGCGTGGATGTGACCCCGGTTTCACAATTCAGTGATTTGGCAAAAATACGCGCCACCGTGGTTTTACCCACACCACGGGTACCGGTAAATAAATAGGCATGATGTAACCGCTGTTCATCCAGCGCATTCGTAAGTGCACGTAATACATGATCCTGCCCGACCATTTCGGTGAAGGTTCTGGGTCGCCATTTACGTGCTAATACCTGATAGCTCATAATTTAAAATCGTTAAAAAAAATAGAGTTTAACAGGCTGTTAGATTGCTTGATAGTTCATGCCAGTAGAAAATGGTGGCGACCCACATCAGCCACACCTCGGCGCCCGAACTCACTACTACCGTTGCTCCCTTCCGGGCCTGGCGGGGTTCGCAGCTAATCGTCGCGAGGGAACCAACATGGGTCACCATATTGAGGTTGAGGATTATCCCGACTTTACCCGCAGCTTACAAGCTGGATTATAAAAATCAGGCAAATCCTGTCTGTGGCATATTCAAAAAATCTGCGGAGAAAAGCCTGTAAAAAGACATACAGAAGTTTAAAGAGAATAAATCGCCAGGACCTCATTACCTGTCCCCAGAAATTCTATACTGCTGAAGCTGAGCATTCTGGACATGGCAATTCCGCGACCATGAGTATGATCTGCGCGACTGGCATCAATTTCCAGATAAGACCGCCACTCGAAACCCGGGCCCTGGTCAATAATTCTGAAGCGAATCTCCGAATCATTTCGTTCAATATATATGGTGGCTTTTTTGTCACTATTTTCAGGCAAGGCAAGACGACGCTCCACTTCCTGACGCCAGCCACGCTGCTCATTGAGCTGTCCTTTTTCATCATAGGTAATACCAAGATTACCATGCTCAACCGCATTAACCATCAACTCGGTTAAACCGGATACAAGACGTACTGGATCAGGTGCCATCTTTGCAAGCACCAATGCAAGGTTACGCGTTTCATCGATGGTGCGAAATTGAAAACAGCCATTCAACAACAGGCCCATGGTACTAACCGCTTTTTGAACCTCTTGCTGTAAGGACTTATATTCTGAGAGCTGACTTAAAGCCGATCTAACAATCGCGGTTACTGTAGAAGGGTTAACCGGTTTCGTTAAATAATAATAGGCACCCAGTTCAATTCCTTTACTGACAGACTCTTTATCTGTATTAGCCGTAACAAAAATAATCGGTATTTTTTGAGTTAAAGGATCAGCTTTTAATTTTTCACACAGTTCAAAACCATCCATTTCTGGCATCATCACATCCAGCAGAATAATATCCGGCTGCATATCTGACTGAGCAATTTTCAGGGCAACCTGCGCGCTTGGGGCCGCAAGAACATCATAATCAAACTTGAGAATACCTGACAGAATATCAATATTCTCAGGTGTATCATCAACAATGAGGATGGAATCTCGTGTATTCTCGAACATGACTGCAATTCCCTCGTTAATTTACATTAAAAAAACCAGAATACTTATTCAGGATCCCATCACCACAAACCATTAAATACTTTAATATGCTATTGGTTAACATAAATAACAGATTAAACAGATACTGATTTTTGAAGTTGCTCCATCACCGCAAATAAATGTTCGTCAACACCCAGTCCCTCCTCATATAAAGAGAGCGCTTTTTCCACATTTCGATTTGCCATAGAAATCATTTCAAGCTCCTGCTCTTCAGTTAGACCAAGACGTAAAAATGCTTCTTCAATTTCACGCAGCAAATTCTCCAT
>JAPHQX010000134.1 GCA_026196035.1 Gammaproteobacteria bacterium | reverse complement strand
CCACCAGAAATTGTGACAGGGCTCTTTCAATAGGGCCGCCACTGGCAATAGGGTACATGCCTACATAATGATTAATCGTATCCATTTCATGAACACAATTTAATGCCTCTTCTATCTGAACTTCTTTACTTTCTACAAGGCTACAACCATTAAAAACCCCATTAAAATGAAAGTGAATCCTAATGCCATCAGGAAATGCTTCTGGTGGATAATTTGGCGCCTTTAACGAAACCCACCAGATAGGCGTGAAATACATTATTGCTAACAAGACTATCGCTACGCCCAATAACGCATTAACGGCTAAGGAACGTTTTTTGTCATCAGTATTCGACATTGATACCTCAACAAAGCTTAAAAATTAAACGGGGTGCTGCTTACGCAAACACCCCGGCTGTAACTCAACTAACAGCAATTCTAAATTAGAATTTAAGATTGCCTAATCATAACCGGTTAATCAAAATCGGGATTCTTCCAGTCTTTAGATGGCGCCAGTAAATTTTTCTCTACCGGAATGCGAGAAACATAATTAATCACCATCTTCATATCCTTATCAGTGAATTCTTTTATCTGTTTCACCATATCAGGATTCGCATTACGACGCTTACCATCTCTGATCCATTCAAACTGACGTAACATGTATTTATAATGCTGACCATCAATACGAGGATAATATTTCTCTTTCTTACCCTGTCCATGATCGCCATGACATTTAACACAGTTATCATCATATAACTTTTTGCCCTGGGCAAACTCAGGGGTGCCTTCTGCCCATTCACCTTTTCCGTTATCCGGATTCATTGGTAATTTGGCAATATAGGCGACTACATCTGCCAGCGCCTGGGCATCACCGATGGATTCGGGCAAAGCAAATGGGTACATGGTGGGATTATCGCGATTTCTTGCGCGAATATCGGCCAGCTGTTTAATCAACACTTCGCGATGTTGCCCCGCTAACTGCGGAAAAGTACCATCTTTCGTGCCCCAGCCTTCAGGATAATGACAGGCGGAACAGACCTCATAGACTTCAAGACCATTTTCAAGGTCTGGAGTGAGCTTCATAGCATCATCTTTTTCACCACCTGATTCATTCCATGCGGCTGACTGAAATGAAACAACCATTCCCAGACTGAATATCAATGACGCAATTAACTTACTTTTTTTCATACCTGTTTTCTCCAAATACCCGCCATACCTGTTAACAATGACCGGCGTTAATACTTTATTAGCTCGATAAGATAAAATAATAGCTTACCGCATCTATCTCCTTGATGTTTATCAATCCTGAAAATCTGCTTATTTGAGCCCTGAAATATACTTGGCCAGCGCTGCCATTTCTTCATCATTAACCATGTGCATAATGCCTTTCATAGCCGCCGTCATGCCGTTATTGCGCTTACCGCTTTTTATATCTTTTAACTGCTGCAGAAGATAGGCTTCATTCTGTCCCGCCAGTTTGGGATAAGTATTCATAATTGGTGATTTTGCATCTTTACCATGACAGGCAGAACATCCACCCTTGGCCGGGTTTTTATAAATCGCTGCGCCATCAACTGAATAAGCAGGTGCCGCCATTGCTGAAAGCGCTACTGCGGACAGCATAGATATTAATTTAATTCTCATTACCTAACTCCTGAAACCTAATGTTATTAACTGTATATGGAGTATTTAACCCCTGTGTTTGTATGCCTTTCAAATCTATAACTAAAACGGGGAAGCCGAAGCTTCCCCGTTATCCTGATTAATCAACTGCTATTTAACTTTTTTAGCTCCATTCTGCTCAAGGAATGTCTTCGCCCTTAAGCCCAGATCGGCAGTTTTAACCTGATACTGCCACCACTGGTTAGCCCAGAGCATGGCATTCTGCCAGTCTTTCTTAGCTGCAGCAGCTTCAGATTTTTTCTTCGCTTCTTCTGCAAAACCTAACTGATCTGTTGCATCTTCTACCAGTGCCACAACTGTCTTGAAATCCTGATAGTTATGACTGGTGATAAAGGCCACTACAGAATCTATAACTGCCTGGGTTTCGATATTGGTCTTAACCTGCTTGTTATAGTCAGCCTGAGTATAGGCAACACCCTGTTGTGCAGCACCTGCTTTAGCTTTATAACCCTTAGGTTTAACTAGCAGGTAACCCTGCATCTCAAGATGCAATGCTGAACAGAACTCTGTGCAGTAATAAGGGAATACACCGGCTCTATCTGCAATGAATCTGGCAGTCGCTGTTTTACCTGGCTCCAGTGATAACTGAACATTGCCACCATACATTGCGAAACCATGAACTTCATCTTCTGCACGCTCAAGGTTAGTTAAGTGAATAATAACTTCATCACCCACTTCTGCCTCTATAGTTTCCGGTGTGATATGTGAGCGGATAGTCGTACCAAAGACTTCAACCTTACCCGGTGTTTTAACCGTTTTCTCACGACCTGCACGCGTCTTGAAAGGTGAACGCTTATCTTCACGGCTATTCCAGCCAGACTTGTAGCGATTATGAGGTTTGAGTTTGTCGGCCTTGATCGCAACTGCATAATGGGGTTCGCCCAGCGGCAGAGGCATGTCATATAACAGACTCATTTTTTGACCGCTAATATCCAGCAGCTGATGATTCTGTGGATGTAATGGGCCAACAGGATTGAATCGGTCAATAGCCAGCTTATTCAGTGCCACCAGGTATTTACCATCTGGCGTTACACTATCGCCTTCCATTGTCATTAAGTGACCAATGTTGTAATGGATAGAAATCTTATCAAGAATTTTACCGTCACAATAATTCCACTTGCCGACCATAGAATCTACATACAATGAGGTATAAGCAACACATTTTTCAGAATCAAACTGTGTATGCAATGGCCCTAATCCCAGCTCCAGCTGCTTATGAACCGCATCTTTCATGGCTATGATTGGAATACCATAGGGGTCTTTACCTTCGTATTTTTTGTTCTTGATAGCCTGCTGGATCTTGTCAAAGCTATACACGGTAGTATGGCTATCCAGTTTTCCAGAAACGATGATGTACTTTCCGTCAGGCGTCACATCGGCGCCATGCGGGCTCTTGGGCTCAGGAATCAGGAACAGAATACCTTCTTTAACAGCCGTTTCAATGGTCAGCACATTGGCACCATTGATTTTCGTGGCTTTACCCGCCTTAACCAGTTCAGCTGCTTTCTTCCAGTTCACCACATGCATGAAATCGGTGTCTTTAGCAGAACAGCCCGCCTCATAAGGAGGACGACCTTTTTCGATACCACCTACATATCGTTCTGAACAGAATGAATTAGTAAAGGTCCAGCCATCTGATGGTCCTTTACCAAAGTCAGATAAATCCTGGCTATAAGGGGGTGCCATTACGGTGAATGACGCCTTCTCATCAATACGTCCTTTATCTTTATCAAACTTCCAGTAAGTCATACCACCACGGTATTTTTCATTGAACTCTTCCAGTGGTACAAAGCCATTTTCAAAGGGCGCTGCATACTGGGCGGCGGTAATAACATAATCCGTATTAGGCGAAACAAATGCTCCACCATGCTGCGATTTAAATACTGGATTAACAACAATTTGCTTGGTTTCAAAATCATGCAGGTCAATAACAGCGACACGAGGATTTGCTTTGTCGTTTATGAATAACCAGCGGCCATTATATTCGCCGTTAGTTTCTGAAATAGCCGGATGATGGGTATCACCAAAGTTGATTTCTTTTCCATGGACATTACCCTGCCTCAAAACGGCTTTTGATTCCTCATCAAAGCCATAGCCCTGCCATGGCTCAGGCGTGAATACACCAATGTATTTCAGAATACGCATTGACGGGATGCCATAAACAATCACCTGGCCACTCTGTCCGCCAGAACTGAAAACTATGTACTCGTCTCGCCCACCTGTCGGCGTATATGTTTTAGCCGCAGCTAATAGATCTTTTTGTGTTAAGCCACGATCTTTCATGACTTGATCCAGCGATTTTGCTGACATGGCACTGGTACTGACGGTCAGGCCTAAACCTATACCTAGCAATCCGGACAGTACGCGTTGGACTGTTGTTTTCATTCTTGGCTCCCCCGCATGATGAGATATTATTTTGACTGAACAACTATGGCAGCCTGTACCTTTAGTCGCCTTGATCAAGGTCAACTGTTGTGTCATTTCACACACCTCCTAGCCAGTTATTAAGTGCTTACACATACAGACTATTACCTTCATCTGCCTTTACTTAAATGTTCCTGTAATCACAGAGAGACTGAATATTTTCTTTTAAAATGAGATATTTATGACCTCAGGAGATATCTTGCGATAGGCCGGCATGGTCATGCCAGCGCTGGCATTAATATACGTCGGATCAGTAATCACATAGGTCTTACCTTTGTAGCGAAAGGAGTCTCCGCTAACAGGCTGACTAAAATGAACAGCGGCTGAAATATGGCCTGGATAATCCAGACCTACAACCTCGAGACCTAACAGGCTATTAACCAGCCAGGCAAAAAATACGGAACGATCTTCACAATCAGAATAGGGATAATGCAGGGTTTCTTCAGGAAACAGATAATTCTCAATACCAAACTGGCCTTCATCCGTTCTGTATTGAAATGCCGTTTGCACAAAGCGCAATAAAAGATTAATCGCATCCTGCTCAGACTTGCCCTCAACTAGTGGCCTTAACTGATCGAGCAATGGGCTTGCCGTAGCCTGATTAACACTGGCTATAAAATACATACCTATATCCATTTGCGGATAGGTACGTAAAAAATATACAGTCTGCTCATCATATGAAGCATTTACAATATAATTTTGCCCCTGAAATTTAAACTTTAACGGACGGCTTCTCTGCTTGCGCAGCGTCTTCATGGTTTTATTCAGGCGCATATCCAGATGTTTATTCGCACCGGGATAATGACCTTCATAGGTAAACACCTTGCCCAGACTCTGTTTCTCGCCCTCAAAACTCAATGCATAGTAACGCACATGATCAAAAGTAAAATAGGGCGAGGCATAAAGCTGCTGCTCTGTCGGCAATAATAAATACACTCGATTTGCGTCATAAGCAATGCGTGCACTATAGCCTTCCTTCACCAGTAAAAACCAGATTAATAATGTACGTTCATTTTGCTGCCGAGGATAAATACCTTTTGCTACATCATTAATCAGCAAGGCGTATGCCCAGTCATTTAGTTCCAGTGATTTTCGCATGACCTGTAGCTGTTTAATTAACGAATCATAATCTGCAAGACTGAGTGCAGACCAGTGACGACTCATGGCGTCTGCATTAATTACACTAAGCAGCTTTACTTTCAATTTCGGGTCATAACTAAACATCAGTGACTGACCATAAAAATTCAGCTTAATTTTTTTGCCTGCAGGTAAGCGAATGATCGGTGCTGGTTTGATTATTACGGGTTTTTCAAGCGCTGGCTTTACCACGGGCGCTTTAACGACGGGTATTTTTTTTATCGGTGATTTAGCCGGCGCTTTCGTTACAGGCGGCTTTGCCGGTAAGGGTTTTGCAGTCGGAATTTTAATCGGCTTGGGCGTTTTATCTCTAACCAGTCCCTGAAACGTTTGCATTTCCTGCCACTGTTTTTTTAGAAACCCGGCAAATTCCCTGTCGCGCTTATCTTTATATTCCTGAAAACTTCCTGTTTCCTGCTTCATCCATTGTTCAAACTCAGAGCGATTATCTGCACTTAGCAGGGCACTGGTGGTTAAACCAAACAGCAAAAGACTGATAACAGATAATTTAATTTTATTCATAACTGGAGCCTTAGAAACAGCGAAGCCGATCAAATGATCGGCTTCGCGTTTAACTCAGTTAATTTAATTCCCCATTCTGGAAATTTCTTCGGCCAGCTCATCCTGGCCTTTCTGCGCCTTGAACTGTTGCCACAAGGCCCGCTCGTTTTTCATACTGGTTTTCAATGCTGCTTCACTGGCTTTCTGCACACTGGCAGCATCCATACCCATGAGTACATACAGGTGTCCATTAGGACTTGTATGCTTGGTAATGATTCTGGAACCGACAAGGGTTTCATTAGTAATCTGCTTGGTAACTGAAGTCATGGCTTTATCAACCGTTTCATCATCAGCAGCACCCGTGGTCTCTACATACTGCTTGATCATGTTACGCACTTCGACCTTCATACGTTGAGCCAGTTGAACACGGGCATCGGTGGCCGCCATCTGTTTCATAAAACTCTGACCCGCAGCTGATTTTTGCGCTGTACCCACAGCAGCCACTTCTATGCCCTCTGCTGTCTCAGTACAGATCCAGCCTGGCGCTTTACTGTCTGGCGCATCAGGGAACACACAATCTGGCTTGGCACCACAGCCACTTAATAATGTTGTAAAGGCCGCTCCCGCAACCAGATAGGCAAATTTGTTCATATCTGTGTCTCCATCAATATTCTGTACATTATATTCCCAATTAAGATAGCCGACAGGCAATAAATACGCAATCACTATATAAGCACAGAAAATATGACACGATCACATAGTTGGAATTAAAAAAGCCAGCTTAAAGCTGGCTTTTTTATGGCTAATGAGTGGTATGGTGTTTTCGTCGTTTCCCTGCGGCAATTAAACCTGCGAGACCCGATATAAATAACCAGGCTGCGGCTGGTAGCGGTACAGCTGATACTACAGTCAGTCGTAAAACATCCTGACCAAAGTCATTGAAAATACCCCACTCAAGCGCCAAACTGTTATCAAATAGTGCATCGTAATAGAAATTACCGAAATCACCCGTAATGGTTTCCGCAAGCATTAAGTCAAACGAGTTGCCAAGAGAAAACCAGTCGTCACTCAGGAATGAAACATCCAGAACTGATGTTTCACTCAGAAATACATTCTGCGAGACATACAGACGGTCATGTAATAAGCCGAACCCCAATGGGTCAAATTCCATAGCCAATGTGCCATCAATCGTTAAATCTCCAAAAACGTGCATTATCCCTGTTGAATTACCTGGCGCTAAAGTACCCGCTTCAGTAATAACCAGACCATTGCCAACATAAACATCACCATTACCCGATAGCTCACCTCCAGTAATAGCCATTTCAAAAGTAGAAATATAACCATTGTTAATTATAGATCCACTACTGGTAATATTGAACAGGCCAGTTATTTGATGATTATTATTAATGATTCCATCGCTATTAATAACACCATAGCCATCAATTATGCCGACATTATTCACTGTTCCTGAATTATTGATCGTCGATGTCCCACTCAAATAGATACTTGCATTAACTTCATTATTAACTGTTCCTGAATTAT
>JAPHQX010000143.1 GCA_026196035.1 Gammaproteobacteria bacterium | reverse complement strand
CCGACCGCCTGCTTGGACTGATTCTTCTTGGCAACAATTTTGTAAATATTCTGGCATCAGCACTGGCAACCATAATTGCACTAAGATTACTGGGCGAGGCAGGCATTGCCATCGCAACCGGATTACTCACCTTTGTAATACTTATTTTTGCTGAAGTTGCCCCAAAAACTCTGGCTGCACTACATCCTGAACGCATCGCATTCCTGGCCGCCTATGTCTATACGCCATTATTGAAAATCGTTTACCCACTGGTGTTACTGGTTAATATTATTGCCAACACCCTGTTAAAACTATTTGGCGTCAGAACAGACAACATCGAACAGGATGGCGTCAGCGCAGAAGAACTTCGCACGGTGGTAATGGAAACCAGCAAACTGATTCCACAGAAACATCAGGACATGCTGATGGGTATTCTTAATCTGGAAAATGCCACTGTTGATGACATTATGGTTCCACGCAATGAGATCCTTGCAGTGGACCTTGAAGATGACTGGGATGATATTTTAAAACAGCTCACCACATGCCACCGCACCCGTATACCTTTTTATCGTGATGACATTAATAATATTGTCGGCGTCATGCATATGCGTCGCATCATTAATCTATTAACTCATGGCGAGCTCACCCGTGAAAACCTGGAAAAACAGATCCGCGAAGCTTATTTCATTCCCGAAGGCACATCCCTCTACCAACAACTGGAAAACTTTCAGCATAATAAACGTCGTACTGCGTTAGCCGTTGATGAGTATGGCGATGTGCAGGGACTGGTAACACTGGAAGATATTCTTGAAGAAGTCGTAGGCGAATTCACCACAACTTCTCACCTGAGCAACCAGAATATACAGACACAGGATGATGATAGCTTTTTAATCAGTGGCAATACTCACATTAGAGAAATCAATCGTAGTCTAGGATGGCATTTACCTGTTACCGGCCCGAAAACACTCAATGGTTTAATTCTCGAACACATGGAAATGATTCCTGAACAGGGCACCAGTTTAATGATCGCCCATCACCCCATTGAAATTATTAAAACTCAAAATAATGCCGTGCAAATTGCCCGTGTCATGCCAACAATTTCAACCGCTGAAAACTCAGCTGAGTCATCTACTGATAAAGACATGGATGGCGGCTAATGGCAAAAAATAAAATCGAATATCAATGCACAGCCTGTGGGTCACTACACCCAAAATGGTCTGGTCAGTGCGCTGATTGCGAAGCCTGGAATACCTTAATTGAAAGCATTGTTGTTAAAGAAAACGCCAATCCGCGCTTCACCGGTTTTGCCGGTAAATCAACGGTGCAAACCATGGCTGATATCAGCCTTAATGAAGAACCGCGCACGGCCACAGGCATTGGTGAACTGGATCGCGTACTCGGCGGTGGCCTGGTTTATGGATCAGTCGTTTTAATTGGCGGTGACCCGGGCATTGGTAAATCTACATTACTGACACAAACACTGGCCGCCCTTGGAAAACATTTAAAAGCCCTTTATGTCACCGGTGAAGAATCATTACAACAGGTGACCTTACGTGCACGACGACTCGGCATGGGCGATGATCCTTTCAGCCTGCTCACCGAAACCTGCGTTGAAAGAATCATCAAACTGGCCCAACAGGAAAAACCCCAGCTCATGGTGGTGGACTCCATACAGACGGTTTATACAGAAGCATTACAGTCCGCACCCGGCAATGTTGCCCAGGTAAGAGAAAGCGCTGCGCAATTAGTCCGCTTCGCCAAGCAAACAAACACTGCATTATTTTTAGTCGGCCACGTCACCAAAGAAGGCACGCTTGCTGGCCCTCGTGTTTTAGAACACATGGTGGATACGGTACTGTATTTTGAAGGCGACCCCGGCGAACGTTACCGGATGATTCGTGCCGTCAAAAATCGTTTCGGCGCAGTGAATGAACTCGGCCTGTTTGCCATGACAGAACAGGGTTTAAAAGCGGTCAGCAATCCCTCTGCTATTTTTCTATCCCGTCATGATGAGCCCGTGCCCGGCACCATCGTTACTGTTACCCGCGAAGGTAATCGCCCACTGCTAGTTGAAGTACAGGCACTGGTAGATGAAAGCCATCTCGGTAACCCAAGACGGGTGACCTTAGGCCTGGATCAAAACCGACTATCAATGTTACTCGCCGTACTTCACAGACACGGTGGCATCGCCATGTATGACCAGGATGTATTTATCAATATCGTCGGCGGTGTTCGGGTCACCGAAACTGCAGCTGATACTGCCATGTTAATGGCGATACTCTCCAGCTTTCGAAGCAAACCACTACCAAAAGATATGATCACCTTTGGAGAAATAGGATTAGCTGGCGAAATACGCCCGGTACCCAATGGACAGGAACGATTAAAAGAAGCCGCCAAACATGGCTTCACCCATGCTGTAATTCCGAAAGATAATATGCCGAAAAAAAGCGATATTCCGGAAGGAATGAAAATCATCCCGGTCCATCGAGTGAGTGAGTTGCTGGATATTTATTAATGCCAAAAAATCTTGAACTTCTGCTGTCGGCTGCGGTTTAAACCGGTCGATGCAACACTTGATTATCTGAAGACTTCTAAAATTGACTATTAGAAGAATACTGAAAAACCAATAGTTGTGGCAGTTTCACTCATATCGCCAGAGTAATGTATGTTGCTTACGTTATCAGTAACATTAATATCACTATCTGTCTTTCGAATACCGACATTAATAGTGACCGTATCAGATATAAAATATGCAATAGAAGCCATTAACAAAGTACCATCACCATCATACTTGTAACTTTGACCAAGACCGTCATCTTCATCGCCTGAGACATCTAAGATTCCGGCATTAAAAATTAGATTGAAGTCTTCATTCAGATTAACGCTATATTCAATAAATGGCCCTATCAGGTTTATTGAGCTATTTGTTCCGTCATTAGCATCTATTTCTTCATTGCTAATCATTAGACCGATACCTAAGTTCTTTGCGAAGAAGTAACCACCTTTTACATTAATTACTGAAATATCAAGCTCTACTGAAGCGCCATTACCGGTAATCTTTGAAGAGCTATTTACAAAGCCTGTATCCCCACTAAACATAAATGTCCCCTGGGAAATATCTCGTGCCTCTGCAACATTAACAATAGAAGTAAGAGCAATGATAAAAATACTTAACTTATTCATTTCTAAGCCCCTAATCTTGTTTTTGACACTTTTGTTATACTCTAGAGAACAAAATGTTTTCTGAGCCATATCAATATGGAATTGATTGCTGTTAAAGAAGAATGACATATAGGTGTTATAACCAGGAATATCCGCTTTGGGTGGTGATCTCAGCGGTCGGGTAAAGCGCTTTTGACTTACCTCCCCATGGAGCAAGCTGAAGACACCTACAGGGATGTAGGCAGTAGACTGCATCTGGAACAAGCAATTGAGAGCCTGAATTAAAAGATAATCTGAGTGCTAACGCACTATTACTTCTCGCGTCATCTACACACGCAAGTACGCCCTGTGATTCGGAGCGGCATTCTTTTGGATATTTTTCTATTACCTACATGTTGTAGGTATGGGGCGTGAGCTGGATGCGAAATCTTTGCTACAGACAGAAAAGTAACTCACGACGACAACACTAATCAAACCTCTCCCGATTCCGACAATAAAACCCCCGAATCGAAACCGGCGCTAACAACGTCGTCAATGCAATAACAATAATCATCCCCGCATGAATTTCATTATTAAAAATACCACTGATATGACCCAGCTCTGCAAAAATCAAACCCACTTCACCTCGTGGCATCATCGACAAACCAATTAAAATTCGCTTAGGCCAGATTTCTTTTATTAAAATCGCACCGGTAAACTTACCCACCACAGCAATTACAAAAAACACCAGCGAGAAACTCCAGATATAAGATGACGACCAGTCTATTTCACGCAGATTTAATGACAGCCCAATCATCACAAAAAAGATCGGGGTGAATAACTGAATAATCGGCCGCATCTGATCACTGATGCGTTGTGAAAACACATGATCAGTATGTAATGCGATACCAAAAGGCAGAAAGAAACGTCGGGATAAAGCCAGGCCTGCGGCAAAACCACCAAGTAATTCAGGTGCGCCTACCGCATGTGCCAGCCAGGCAAAAAACAGCACTAGTGAAACAATGGCCGTGGGTATCAAACCGGGTAGCTGCTTCACCTGCTCAAAGTGACGAATCACCACTGAGATCAATCTGGCAGCAATGGGTGCCAGTAGAAAAAACAATGTTAAAAATACCAGCACTTTACTGGCATTCAATAGACTCACACCACCCCCGATTGAAAACTCATATAATAGAGCCAGTAAAACCACACCTAACAGATCATCTAGCACTGCGGCACCCAGAACAATCTGGCCTTCAGGTTCATTCTGACGATTTACATCTGAAAGCACCCTCACAGTGATGCCGATACTGGTGGCGGTGAGTGTGCCTCCGATAAACAATGAAACCAGCAATGAAAGCTCAAACAACCAGTAACTGGCCATGAATCCCAGCATAAATGGCGCAAAGAATCCCATCAGGGCGACGATAAAAGATTTCTGCCCGGTGCGTATAATGCGCCTGACATCGGTTTCCAGCCCCACTGAAAATAACAGCAGGATTATGCCGATTTCAGCCAGTAAGCGAATAACTTCATTTGGCTGAAGATAACCCAGCAAACTGGGGCCTAATATAATGCCCGCCAGTAGCTCACCAATCACCGCCGGAATATTGATACGCACCGCTATTTCGGCCAGTAATCGGGCTGTCAGCAGAATGACTAATAACTGGATAAAAAATGTATGGGTTTCCATGAGTAATAAATAGTAAATTTGACAAAGAAAGTCCCAAAAACACGCGAACAACTTGCTTCATCGCAATTAAACCAGTAACTTACGCCCTCTGATTGCTGAAGTCCCGAAATAAGACCCATGGCCCGAAAAACACCTGCAAATTTTGAGAAATCCCTGGCTGAACTGGAAGATCTGGTTGAATCCATGGAACAGGGTGATCTTCCACTGGAAGAGGCACTCAAATCCTTTGAAAAAGGCATTGCCCTGGCCTCCAGCTGTCAACAGGCCCTGCAAAAAGCAGAACAGAAAGTAGAACAACTTGTTGAGAAAAATGGCGAACTTCTGGAAAAGCCCTTTGATCTCGACGAATAAGCAATGACCGAAAGTACAGATTTTAAAACCACTCTGAAAGCCTATCAAACCCGAGTGGATAAAGCATTAGACCACTGGCTGCCTAAGCCTGATGGCCCGGAAGCTCATCTTCAGGAAGCCATGCGCTATTCAGTAATCGGCGGTGGTGGCAAACGAGTTCGTCCTATTCTGGTTTATGCGGCAGGTAAAGCCCAGGGCATACCGCTGGACCAACTGGACTCTCTTGCCTGCGCGGTAGAAATTATTCATGCCTATTCACTCATTCATGATGACCTGCCCGCGATGGATGACGACGACCTGAGACGCGGCCGCCCAACCTGTCATAAAGCCTATGATGAAGCAACTGCGATTCTTGCCGGTGATGCACTACAGGCACTGGCCTTTGATATTCTGGCAAGAGATGCTCAGATGTGCTGCTCTGATAAAACCCGAATAGAAATGATCCATCTACTGGCCACGGCCAGTGGCTCGATCGGTATGGCAGGCGGTCAGGCCATAGACCTGGCAGCCGTCGGCAAAGAACTCAGCCTTGAGGAGCTTGAAAACATGCACCGCCTGAAAACCGGCGCACTGATTCGGGCCAGCGTTCTACTGGGTGCCATGTGCAGTGAAAAGACCACCGCTGAAACACTTAGAAAACTGGATACCTATGCCCACTGTGTTGGGCTGGCATTTCAGATTCATGATGACATTCTGGATGTCGTGGCTGATACCGAAACACTGGGCAAACCCCAGGGATCGGATAAAGCACAGAATAAACCCACCTATCCATCTCTGCTTGGGCTGGATGGCGCAAGGCAACGAGCACTGGAATTACATCAGCAGGCCATACAGGCACTGGATATTTTTACTGATTCTGCCGATACACTGAGACAGTTATCAGCCTATATTGTGGAACGGGAGCACTAATGACAGATGCCACTGACAATCCCGCTCGATTACTTGAAACGATTGATTCACCGACCGATCTACGCAGGCTTTCACCCGAAAAACTACCGCAACTGGCGCAGGAATTACGTGATTTTATTATTCAGTCGGTTGCCAGCACCGGCGGTCATTTATCCGCCGGCCTGGGCACAGTTGAACTCACCCTGGCCCTGCATTATGTGTATAACACCCCCGATGACAAACTGGTCTGGGATGTAGGTCATCAAACCTACCCGCATAAAATTATTACCGGCCGTCGCGAGCGGATGAATACACTGCGTCAGCATAATGGTTTATCCGGTTTCCCTAAACGGGATGAAAGCCCCTATGATACTTTTGGTGTCGGTCATTCCAGTACATCCATCAGTGCTGCCCTGGGTATGAGTCTGGCTGCAGCACGCATAGGCAATAAACAGAAAACAGTGGCCATTATTGGTGACGGTGCCATGTCAGCAGGCATGGCTTTTGAAGCACTGAATCATGCCGGTGATACAGATGCAGATATGCTGGTCATTTTAAATGACAATGAAATGTCAATTTCACCCAATGTCGGCGGCCTGTCCAAACACCTGGCTAAAATTCTGTCAGGTAAATTTTATTCATCCATGCGCAGTGGCAGTAAAAAGGTATTACAGCACATACCCAACATGTGGGAACTGGCAAAACGTGCTGAAGAACATATGAAAGGCATGATCGTGCCGGGCACCCTGTTCGAAGAACTGGGCTTTAACTACTTTGGCCCGGTTGACGGTCATGATATCCCCACGCTAATCACCATGTTGCGTAACCTCAAAGATCAGACTGGCCCCCAGCTGCTCCACGTGGTCACCCACAAGGGCAAAGGCTTCAAACCCGCAGAAGAGAATCCCTGCTTCTTCCATGGCGTGGCCAGCTTCGATCCGGAAACAGGTGATAAACTGGATCAGTCTTCAACCGGCCCCAGTTATACCCAGGTTTTTTCTGACTGGATCTGTGATATGGCTCACCAGGATGAAAACCTTGTCGCCATTACACCGGCCATGCGTGAAGGTTCAGGGCTGGTAGACTTCTCGGAACAATTCCCCGATCGTTACCATGATGTCGGCATTGCTGAACAACATGCAGTGACACTGGCCGCAGGCATGGCCTGTGAAGGCCTGAAACCGGTAGTTGCCATTTACTCAACGTTTTTACAACGCGCCTATGACCAGCTGATCCATGATGTAGCCTTACAGAATCTATCTGTTTTATTCGCCATTGATCGTGCAGGATTAGTCGGTGCCGACGGTCCGACCCATGCGGGCAGCTTTGACATCAGTTACATGCGCTGTATTCCAAACATGCTGATCATGGCACCGGCCAATGAAAATGAATGCAGGCAGATGTTATTCACCGGTTTTCTGTATAATGGCCCCGCTGCCGTGCGCTATCCCCGTGGACAAGGACCGGGAGTCGCTATTGAAAGCAAGATGTCAGCCCTTGATATTGGCAGGGCTGAAGTCTGTCGCCAGGGTAAAGATATTGCCATACTGGCCTTTGGCAGCCTGTTAGCCAGCGCCATGGAAGCCGGGGAACAACTGGATGCCACAGTGGTTAATATGCGATTCATCAAACCACTGGATACAGAATTGATTAAATCACTGGCTGCGGAGAACACGCTGCTGGTGACTATTGAGGAAAATACGCTGCAGGGTGGGGCCGGTAGTGCAGTAAATGAATATTTACTGAATCAGGGT
>JAPHQX010000128.1 GCA_026196035.1 Gammaproteobacteria bacterium | reverse complement strand
CTTAATGAAAAACAGCCTTATATTGTCTATTGCCACTCGGGACCCCGTAGCGCAGTAGCAACACTTATTCTCACTGAAAATAAATTTGAGGCTCATTCTCTGGAAGGTGGTATACGCGACTGGCCTTATGAAATTGAACGTCACCCTGCCCGCCCAAATATTGTATCTCTCAATAAGAAATTCCACTAGATATTGGGGATTCATCACACTTTTTACCTGAACGGCATAGATTTTCCGGATATTTCAAATTACACTCAGTTTAGCTCTGGCACTACAGGCAAAAAGACTTTGTATTTGCCAGACTGTTTTAATCATGAGCAAGGGGATGTCTATGTCATTAGATTATTCAGAAAAGCGCGATTTTTTCCGTATGAATATGAACTGTGGTATGGAATATACCATCAATGGTTCAGGCGTTAAAAAAAGTGGTTTAATGAAAAACCTGAGTGGTGACGGCGTATTAATTGAAATTGATCAACAGGTAGAGCCTGGTACAGAAGTTCGCCTGTCGATCAAACCCGAAAAAAGCCTAACCCCACCACTGGATGTAACAATTGAAGTACTGCGTTGTGACAAAAATGATCCTGAACATTACGAGATTGCTGGCAATATAACCAAGCGCTAAATCCGTAACTGATCAGAATTCCACCCAGGAAATCAGCTCTTAGCATGCTGATGTAGAAATCATTTCCCTCTAAAAAAAGCCAGCCGTAAAAAGCACTCCATCTCAATTTCTATCAGATTATGCATATTGACTAAAAATTGAAGGCCGATCTTCCTCTACCTGAAAAGCACTGATAGATGATGAATTTTCTTTGTTAACAACATCCTGCTGCTGATTACTGTTCTGCTCTGCTTCATTTCTACGCTGAATAGCCAGGTCGATTCTTGCACGTGCCGCCATACTGGATGCATTAGATGCGACCTGAACATCCTGCGGTGATGGTTCAGCCGGTGCAAGGGCTGCACGCCTGACAATTTCAGCTTTTGTTAATGTGGCCTCAGGGTCATTTGGTATCGGAGAAGCATCCAGATGCACTTCACCACCAATGGCATAAGAACGACCATCAGGCCCCTGTTGCAAAGTATAATTGGGACCACCACGAATATATTCTCGACCGGCTGCAATATGAGCCGCCTCATGGGCTCGAACCTCCCGATCTCTGGCTCGTAACAGCTGAAGAATACGACTTTCATCTAAACGAGCCTGATCAAAACTTGCCTGTTTTTCCTGATCTGATGATGCCTTTGAAGTAGGCGAGTTTGAAACACTCACGCGTTCCGGGGGAATGCTTGATAATGGCCTGGTGGTCGATAATTCGTTACTTGTACTGATCATAACAAACCCTGATGGGTATGCTGGAGGAATCTACTTTAAAGACGGAATAATGTCTCAGGCACGGGTATCAATTAATGTGCCGACAACTTCATCCAGGGCAGATACTACTTTTGCAGATGCCTGAACCTGAATCGTATTCTCTTTCAGGCCCACAATAGAACCGGCAAGATCCGTTTCTTTGCCCGCATTAGATAACTGTTCCTGACTGGCTATATCTGCAGCATTCTGACGCACACCATCAAGGCCTTTCTGTATACCCTGTAATGCACTGCTTTGAATTGATAATACGCCCATATCCCTCTCCAGACGAAATGATACTTAACTGGTTAAATAGCATACAAACCCGTTAAAATCAAGCTTCAGAGGCTTCCTGAAGGGCTTCTACAGCCTCCTGATACGCCCCTACATCGGGGTTTTCGGTACTTTCGTCTATTTCTCCAGACAGCTGCTGATCACCCTCATCGAGAGTTTCCGAGCCAGATGCATTCTCAACTGAAGCCAGCTCATCAGAGGGTTCCTGATCAGATTCTGATGATTCTGAATCTGCCTCATCACCTTCAAGCGCTAGCTCCGGGTGAATTTTATCCAGATCCTTGATTTCAGATAATGGCGGCATTTCATCCAGTGATTTAAGATTAAAGTAATCCAGAAATTCTTTTGTAGTACCGTACATAGCCGGTTTACCAGGTACATCTTTATGTCCTAGAACCCGTATCCATTCTCTATCCAGCAAGGTTTTGGCTATATGGGTACTCACACTAACACCACGGATCTCTTCAATTTCACCACGAGTGATAGGCTGTCGATAGGCGATTAGCACCAGCGTCTCCAGCAGAGCTCTTGAATAGCGAGCCGGTTTTTCTTCCCAGAGACGCCCTACCCAGGGTGCGTACTCCTGACTTACCTGCATACGGTAACCGCTGGATATTTCCTTAAGCTCGATACCTCTACCCTGATAATCATCCTGCAGTGCCTTAACAGCCTGACGTATTTCATCTTTAGTGGGACGCTCATTTTCGATTTCGAACATCGATTCGATATGGCGTATATCCATGGGTTTATCTGCTGATAAAAGTATGGCTTCAATAATATTTTTTAATTTCTGCAAATCCATAAACTCATTCCGATTCAGGTTCAACCGCATGCGCTGCTGTCGCTGCTTTTACATAAATGGGTGCAAAGGGTTCAGATTGCACCAGATCAATCAGGGTTTCTTTTAACAGCTCAAGTACTGCCATAAAGGTTACCACAACCCCTCGGCGACCTTCTTCAATTTTAAACAAACTGGTAAATTCAGTAAAACTATCAGCATTCAGAGTCGCCAGAACATTACTCATTCGCTCCCTCACCGACAGGGGTTCACGCTGTATCTGATGATGGGTATACATGTCTGCCCTGCTCAACACATCTTTAAAGGCAAGCAGTAATTCTCTTAGATCCACATCAGGTAAGGGCTTAGTTTTCTCAAGCTCTGGCGGTTCTGCATGAGACACATAAGTATCACGACCTATACGTGGTAATTCATCCAGATTTTCAGCAGCCTGCTTAAAGCGCTCATATTCCTGTAACCGTCGTATCAGCTCAGCACGAGGATCGTCTTCTTCATGCTCTGATTCAGGTCGGGGCAATAACATCCGTGACTTGATTTCTGCCAGCATGGCCGCCATGAGCAAATATTCAGCTGCCAGTTCAAAACGCATTTCTTCCATCATGGCAATGTACTGCATGTACTGTTCGGTAATATGGGCAATAGGAATATCAAGCACATCCAGATTCTGCCGCTTAATAAGATACAGCAGTAAATCCAGAGGCCCTTCAAATGCCTCAAGAAAGACCTCAAGAGCATCCGGTGGAATATACAGATCATCGGGTAAAATCGTTAAAGGTTCGCCCTGAATAAGCGCAAAAGGCAACTCGCCCTGGTGCTGCGCCCCGGACTCAGGATGATTCTCAACTTTATCGTCTTGTTCACTCACTATTGTCTCTGACTCAAACACATAACCTTACGGACCTCTTCTAGTGTATCACGAGCAACATCCCGTGCCGCTTCCGATCCTTCATCAATAATCGCCTTAACCGCCGAGGGATCATCTATATATTCCCTGGCACGCTCGCGAATTGGTTTTATTTCAGCAATCACCGCATCAATTACCGGCTGCTTACAGTCTACACAACCATTAGACGCTGTTTTACAGCCATTTTGTACCCATGCCTGGGTGTCCTCATCAGAATAGATCTGATGCAACTGCCAGACAGGACATTTTTCCGGATCACCTGGATCAGTACGTCTAACCCTGGCGGGATCTGTCGGCATGGTACGTAATTTTTTGGTGACACTATCCGGATCTTCACGCAGTGTAATGGTATTGTTGTAGGACTTGGACATTTTCTGACCATCCAGCCCGGGCATTTTAGACGCTGGCGTTAACAGCGCCTGAGGTTCAGGCAAAATAATCTTGCCTGTACCTTCCAGATAACCAAATAAACGCTCACGGTCACCCAGAGAAATATTCTGTTGTGACTCCAGCAATGCCTGGGCCACATCCAGTGCCTGCTGATCACCCTGTTCCTGATAGCGTTTACGCAGATCCTGGTACAGTTTGGCATTTTTCTTACCCATTTTTGAAATAGCGGCTTCTGCCTTATCTTCAAATCCGGGTTCTTTACCATAGAGATGATTAAAACGCCTCGCCACTTCACGGGTGAGTTCAACATGGGCGACCTGATCTTCTCCTACCGGTACCTGGCCGGCCTTGTAAACCAGAATATCAGCACTCTGTAACAGGGGATAACCGAGAAAACCATAGGTAGCCAGATCTTTTTCTTTCAGTTGCTCCTGCTGATCTTTATAGGTGGGTACTCGCTCCAGCCAGCCCAGAGGTGTAATCATGGACAACAGTAAATGCAGTTCTGCATGCTCTGGTACTCGCGACTGGATAAACAGCTTGGCTGAACCTGGGCTCACACCCGCCGCCAGCCAGTCGATCACCATGTCATAAGTACTTTCAGCAATAATACGAGGGTCTTCGTAATGAGTTGTCAGTGCATGCCAGTCTGCTACGAAAAAGAAACATTCATATTCGTTTTGCAGATTGACCCAGTTTTTAAGAACACCGTGATAATGCCCTAAATGTAATAGCCCTGTCGGGCGCATGCCTGATAGTACGCGTTGATGTTGTACAGGTACGGAACTCAAAACAACTCCTCAGATTATTATTATTCGTATTTTAAAGCCCGACGATAGCAAACAATAAACGTTTAATTATTTGCAACAAAGGCCAGAGAATCTTGCCCAGTACGCCGGTGAACAATAATAACAGCAAAATAATGAATCCGTATCGTTCAATTTGAGCAAATCTATAAGCGGCGGCAGGCTTTAATAAACCGGTCACAATACGCCCACCATCCAGCGGCGGCACAGGCAACAGGTTTAACAGCATTAAAATAAGATTGATGGTAATACCCACTTCCGCCATTAAACTCAACGGATGCCCCAGCCAGGTTTTTGCCAGCAAATGTGTCGCGATAGACAGCATCACCGCCCAGAACAGCGCCATAGCCAGATTTGACAGAGGACCTGCCAGAGCCACAACCGCCATGTCTTCACGTGGACGCTTAAAATTACGGGGATCAACCGGTACTGGTTTGGCCCAGCCAAAAAGAAAACCCGTGGTAAACACCAGAACCAATGGAACCACCACTGTTCCGATGGGATCCATGTGCTTAAGAGGATTCAGGGTGAGGCGTCCCTGCTGATATGCTGTCATATCCCCCAGATATTTTGCCACCAGCCCATGAGAGACCTCATGCAGGGTGATTGCCAGAATAATCGGCACAGGGGCAATAGTTAAATAGTAAAGAAGGTTAGTATCTTGCATCTAAAGTTTTTTGATAATTAATCAGTATCCAGACCATGATCGGTACCCTTACCCTGACGGATCAGTGTCGGTGGATTATCGACCATATTAATCACCGTGGTTGGCTCAAAACCGCAGTTACCACCATCAATAATCAGATCCACATGCTTCTCCAGCAGATCACGTATTTCCTCAGGATCTGTCTCCGGCATATCCTTGCCTGGCATAATCAGGGTTGAACTCATCAATGGCTGCCCCAGCTCATTCAGCATGGCTTTAACAATTTCATTTTCAACCACACGCATACCAATCATACGCCGTTTGGGATTCATTAAACGCCTGGGGACTTCATGTGTCGCTTTAAGAATAAAAGTATAAGGCCCGGGCGTCAGTGATTTAAGCATTCGATACTGGCTGTTATCTACCTTGGCATAAGTTGAAATTTCAGACAGATCACTGCATACCAGTGTAAAGTAATGCTTGTCATCCACCTGACGTATTCGCTGAATGCGTTCCATTGCCGTTTTGTCACCCAGATGACAACCGATAGCATAACTGGAATCTGTGGGATAAATTACCACCCCCCCCGCATCAATAATTTCCACCGCCTGATGAATCAAGCGTAATTGTGGGTGGGTCGAGTGTATTTCAAAGTACTGGCTCATGGGGGCCGTATTATGAAGCAGAATGAATAAAGTACAAAGATTTAACAACCTGGATTCTTTTTTATTTTACACTCTGTTTGCAGTTGAGCTGACTAACACCTATCTCATGTCATTAGCCAGACTTACTACAAAACTCCGTTTCATGTAAAATTTACTGATTACACAATTACATAGTTAACTTATGAAACTTTTATACGATTTATTCCCGGTTATTCTATTTTTCGTTACCTACCATCAGGCTGACGCCCTTGTGAATACCCCTCTGGGTCAGCTGGTAGATACCAGTCAGTCAGAAGTCATTGTCGCCACCATATTTGCCACGTCCATTGCCATTATCGCCAGTTTTATTCAGGTCAGTGGCTACTGGTTAAAGCATCGTCGTTTCGAAAAAATGCATCTAATTTCACTGGGACTCATCAGTATACTCGGTGGTATTACTATCTTTTTTGGTAACCCTGCATTTATTCAATGGAAACCAACATTACTTAACTGGATATTTGCAGCCGTCTTTCTGGGCAGCCAGTATATCGGTGAAAAAAGCCTGGTACAAAGAATGATGGGCGGTCAAATTCAACTACCTGAACCTGTTTGGGCCAGATTGAATTTATCCTGGGTGATTTTCTTTATTCTCAGTGGTGCCGCTAATCTTTATGTTGCCTTTTATTACGGTCTTGATCAGGATGAAAAAACCCGCATGGATTTCTGGGTCAACTTTAAATTATTTGGCCTGATGGGATTAACATTTGTATTCGTTATCGCGCAGGGATTTTACCTGGCAAAATATATGTCTGATAAAACTGAGGAAGACTCATAGTGTTCTACGCCATTATTGCCCAGGATGTTGCCAACAGCCTGGAAAAAAGACTCAAAGCTCGCCCCGATCATCTGGCCAGGCTTCAGGAATTGCAAAATCAGGGACGTCTGATACTAGCTGGCCCTCATCCTGCCATAGATTCCGAAGACCCGGGACCCGAGGGCTTTAGCGGCAGCCTTGTGGTTGCCGAGTTTGATTCACTGCAGGCAGCACAGCACTGGGCAGACGCCGACCCCTATATCAAGGCGGGTGTTTATGAAAAAGTCACTATCAAACCTTTCAAAAAAGTATTTCCCAACTAGATAACCCTGCTTTCTATGTAGTTGTGCCTTTAACTGATACCGCCTATAAATAGGTTGTCATTCAAGTATTACTGACATTAACCGATAACGTTTTATAAAAGAGTAATAAAAGATGAAACCCAGTATTCTGCGAAATTTATTATTTGCCTATCTCGGTTTCGGGGTACTAATGGGCATCATTTTCCCTTTTTATGCCGAATTCTTTGTAAACTGGAAAGATGGCATGTACTTATGGTTTGTCATTGGCTGTCTGGTTGCAGGTGCCAGTATCGGCATTATTAACTATGCCCTGCTGAATTTTCTCCTCATTAAAAAACTCAAACAGATTGCCAGTATTTCAACAGCCATCAGTCACCATGACCTGAGCTTCACATGCAACATGCAGAGCCATGATGTAATTGGCGATATTATTAACAGCTTTAACAAAATGACCGAAACCCTGCGTAACGTCGTCAGTGAACTCATAAACAGCAGCCAGCAGATGATTAACAGTGTTGATCACATCTGCAATGTCGCCAATAGCACCAATGAAGGCGTGTTAAGACAACGCAATGAAACACAGTATGTAGAACAGGCTATACAGAACATGACCCTGACCTCACAGGATGTTTCCAGTAAAGCCGCTCAGGCTGCTGAGGCCGCCGCCATGGCCAAGGAAGAAGCCGAAAAAGGCAAAAGAGTCGTTAACCAGACAGTACAGTCGATTCAGTCACTGGCCTCAGGTGTTGAAAATGCAGCCAGCTCTATTCAGAAACTGGAAGCCGAAAGCATCAATATCGGCGGTGTACTCGATGTAATCCGAGGTATTTCGGAACAGACCAATCTACTGGCACTCAATGCGGCTATAGAAGCTGCACGAGCTGGTGAACAAGGCCGGGGATTTGCTGTGGTTGCCGATGAAGTACGCACACTGGCCAAACGCACTCATGAATCCACTATCGAAATTCAGAGCATGATCGAAACCCTGCAATCGGTCTCACGCGAAACGGTAGAAGTGATGGAACAGGGTCAAAAGCAGGCCAGCCAGAGTGTTGAACAGGCCGCTCAGGCCGGACAATCACTGGAAGAAATCACCCGTGCTGTCAGTGCCATTACCGAAATGAACACCCTGATCAATGATCAGGCTGGCTCACAGTCAGGCATCACAGTAGAACTCAACCAGAATATGGCGAACATCAGCCAGATAGCCAATGAAAGCAAGAATGGCACAGAAGCTACGGCTGCAGATGCCCAGCAACTATCACAACTGGCAGACAAACTACAACAACTGGTCAGTCACTTCAAAATTAACCAGTAAGCCTAAACCAGTTTTGACTTGCCCTCACCTGTAGATTCGTTAGAATAGCGCGCCTAAACCAGTACAATGCCAGAGTGGTGTTGTGGTAGAAGTGAGCGAAGTGAATACTAATAAAAGTCAGGAAAAACAATTTTTATTAGTAAATTTAGTATGCCAGAGTGGTGAAATTGGTAGACACAGGGGATTCAAAATCCCCCGCCCTTAAAAGCGTGCCGGTTCGAGTCCGGCCTCTGGTACCATTAATTATTTAATACTTGTTGACAATACCTGCAAACCCTATAAGCTTAAGTCAGCTTGAAAGTACCACCTATATTTATGCAACACCATTTCGATGTCACGTCCTAGTTATTCGTCCTGTTATTCATATTTACTAGCAACACATTCCAGCCAAACGGCTTTATAACAAAGCTTTAATTACTTTATTTAAATTAAATAGGATATAACTATGTCTACTACTACCGGCACCGTAAAATGGTTCAACGAATCTAAAGGTTTTGGCTTTATCGAGCAGGAATCTGGTCCCGACGTTTTTGCTCATTTCAGCGCTATTGCCAGCGATGGCTTTAAAACACTGAATGAAGGTCAAAAAGTTCAGTTCACTGTTACTCAGGGTCAGAAAGGTCCTCAGGCAGAGAACATTGTAGCGATCTAATTACAGATCAAATCGCACTTTTTAAAAGGTGCAAATAAAAAAGGCTGGAGTTAATACTCCAGCTTTTTTTATATTTTATTGTAAATGAAATTATTCTACTTTAACAACCGTCAAGCCAAGCGATTGCCATGCCTGCATACCACCTCGGTAATAAAAAAGTTTCTCTGCAGGATAACCTAAATCTAACAGGCCTCGGATAGCATGAGGCGACTGTCCACACCAGGGACCATTACACCAGAGCAACAATTCTTTTGCTTTTGTAAAATCCCAGACGTCACTCATATCAGGATTGCCTGAAAGAAAAGATTTAAAACTGGACAATAATGAGCCACCACCATCTTTTCTGCTAACACCAAATTTTGCCAGTGCAGAAGCCTTTACCAGATCACTACTATCTTTACTAAAAGTTTTGAATGGAATATTAATCGAACCTGGAATAGTACCCTGTTTAAACCATGATGCAGTTCGCGCATCAATTAATACCCCTGTACCCTGGTTAACTTTATGAGCAAGGAAATCCAGCAACTCAGCTTCACCAACCGTTGTCACACCTGGTGCAACCTGCATTGGCTGCACACAGAATGGAGGACATTTACGTGATGTTTTTGAATATCCGCCTGTTAAGACATGATTCTGATCCTGAATTCGCTGTATCTTTACTTCATGCCCATTATGTACAGTCACCACAAAGGGAAGATCTTTGGTGATATTTACTTCGAGCGCAAGTGATGGTGACATGTACATCATGGATGCCAGCATTAAAAGAGCCGTTACTTTTGCTTTATCAAACATACCAATATCCTCACTTTACATTCGTGTTAGTGCGTTAGTTTGTTTTTATTTTCTTGAAATAAATATTAAAAATCTGTCTTGATGCTTCAGCCATACTTCGATCATTTACAAAATAAGATTCAACAACCAGGCCTTTTTGACTTTTTGATAATTTCTGGTAGATAAGATAGGTATTAGGTAGTGTGGACTTTAATCTGTCTGAAAATTCTTTTTCTTTTGGCGACATATCATCAATAGCTTTGACTGTATTTTCAGCAATATCAGCGGCTTCGGTATTCATCGCATCAGGCGGCGGCTTAAAATCCTTAAGCTCACTGGCTTCTGTTTCAAGTGCTCTTAAATAATCATCTTGCTGATTAGCATGAGCCGTTATGCTCAAACTCAACATCATTAAAATGATATGGATGCCTGCACAAATTATTTTGTGATCAATTGGTAATACATTCATGCTGAATTGCTTCCATTTCAATCTAATTGACAGGGGGAGCCATTTAAATAACAATCACATTGTTTAAACTGAGGCTAGTCAAGGATACCGATCCTGTCAAACCCGTAGCAAAATTAGTGTCTTTTATCAATAATATTTTCAGGGTTGAGATGCTATATCAATTAGAAAAAAGACATATTCAAATATATGGATTTTATGATTTATAAAAAAGTGATTAACAGTTAACAATTTGGGGAGAGTTAACCATTAACCACCAGGGCTAAAAACGACTTTGAAACTAGGCGACTTTTACCTGATCACGACCTAGGTGTTTTGCTTCATACAATGCATGATCAGCTCGATTAAAGAAACTTTCACGAACATCTGATTTATCCAGGCAGGTTAAGCCAATACTTACCGACACAGATAACTCCTG
>JAPHQX010000001.1 GCA_026196035.1 Gammaproteobacteria bacterium | reverse complement strand
TGGTGGTGGCATATTTAATGACACATGGGAACTATCAGGCTACGATGTTAAATTCAACGGCATTCAATTAAGCGGTGGCATTGGCTACAACTGGGAACATATTTCTGTTGAGTTTATACTCTCCTTAAGAGATTCATCAGATTATGAACAATTTATTTATGACACTCTCAATACCCATGTTACAGCCGCAGCAGCCACAGGTTCGTTACTGGTATCAGCTAGATTCTGATTATTTTATCCGGGTTAATATTAAAAGCATTTAACCTGTTAGATATTAACTCTTTAATTTTTCACTCTGACACTAATTATAAAAATCAGTCTTCACATTTGCCAGCATCTGCTTTTACAATAAGCCCACGACGAATTCATATATCAGATCAATTATGGCTGAAATACGCAATACAGAGAATAACTGGGGCTGGCTGGCTATTTTCTTTCACTGGCTTACCGCAGCAACAGTATTTAGCATGTTCATTTTTGGACTATGGATGACCGATCTCACTTATTACCATCCCTGGTACAAAACCGCACCAGAACTTCATAAAAGTATCGGCCTTTTACTATTGTTGCTAACACTGCTTCGTCTGGCCTGGCGATTTATCGATCCAGCACCTGCACCACTCGCCAACCACAGTGCATTTGAAATTAAGGTTGCACATCGAGTACATACCCTGCTTTACTTCTTACTGCTTGGCATGATGCTGAGTGGTTATCTGATATCCACTGCCGATGGCCGCGCAATTACTGTGTTTAAAATTTTTGAAATTCCAGCCATCATATATGGCATTGATCATCAGGAAGATGTTGCCGGTGTAATTCATCTAACACTGGGCGTACTGCTAGTCATTATTGCACTACTACATGCAGGCGCTGCAATTAAGCACCATCTGGTTGATAAAGATAGAACTTTAAAAAGAATGTTTGGCCGCTAAAGCCCCTCATAATGAAATGGAGATAACAAATGAAAAAACTCATCATCGCAGGCTTATTGATAGTCAGCAGTGCAGCATCCACCGTTATGGCGGAAAACTACATTATCGATACCAAAGGGGCACATGCCTTTATTCAGTTCAAAATCAAACATCTGGGCTACAGCTGGCTGTATGGCCGCTTCAACACATTTGATGGCCAGTTCAGTTATGATGAAAAAAATCCTGGCTCAGCCAGTGTCAGCGTTAACATCGACACCACCAGTATCGACAGTAATCATGCCGAACGTGACAAGCACTTACGCGGCAAGGATTTTTTAGATGTCAAACAGTTTCCAGAAGCCAGCTTTGTGAGCACTTCATTTGAAGAAAAAGCGGATGGCAAGATTGTCATTAAAGGCAACTTCACTCTGCATGGCGTAAGCAAAGCCATTACTATCGACGCTGAACACATTGGTCATGGCAATGACCCCTGGGGCGGATACCGTCGAGGCTTTGCTGGCACGACCAGTTTTGCGCTAAAAGACTTTAATATTAACTACAATCTGGGCCCTGCCTCTCAACAGGTAGAAATTCTGTTATCTGTTGAAGGCATACGACAATGATCGCTAGTTAAAAATATTAATAATCGGTAGTCTCTTATATTTTCAAACTATTATCTTCAACTTCACAAACTCCGAGCCAGGCGAATGCCTGGCTTTTTATATCCCTTTGCATTCTGAATTATTATTTAATCTGATATCAACTAGCTGAATACACAATCGCAAAGCAATGGAGAATAGAAATTAATTGCGCTATTACTCAACAGTTAATTGAAATAATGGCTGGTAATATCAGTTTTGTAAGTGAAACTGAAGCGGGAGGCTTTCCATATTAATCTCATGCCCTGGAAAACTGAATCATCAGAAACATAATTCAGTCACACAATATTTTTTTACTCCAGCGCATAGACCATGCTAATAACAATCGGACTATTATAAAACACTTCAGCAGGGGGTTCTGGAAATGGACTGGCATCCTGTACAGCCTGGATAGCCGCACGCTGTAACACACTGATACTGCCATTAGCTTCAATATTTATCGCCAGCTTATCCGCAGTTAAACAGAAAGATACCTGCACTTCTCCTTGTATACCGCGACGTCTGGCCGCTGATGGATAGAATTTATGCGCATCGATATGCTTCATTAATGCCTGGACATACTGTTGCTTCTGCTTAATCTGCAATTGATTATCGTGTTGTAATTGCTCACCCTGCACCTGCGGTTCCATCACCTGTTGAACCTGCTCAACAACCTTTTCTGGCTCGACTACAGTTTCCTTAACAGGTTTTTCTGCCGGCTTAATTTCTTCTATTATTTTTTTTTCTGGTGCTGTCATAGGTTTTGGTTCAGGCGGTACCTCTACCGGCAGCTGCTCCATCACTTGCTGCTTTAGCAACTGGATATTCAATGCATGACTTGCCATTACATCCTCTAATGGGGCATCCTGTACACCCATACGCCCAGCCCAGGTAATCAGCACGGCAGCATGTGCTACTACTGACAGCAGCAAAAAAATAACCCAGGGTTCAGCTTGCTGTTTCAAATTATTCCTCAGGTTCCCATGTATCTCATTGTGTTAATTCACCCATTCTATGTCATTAGACCCAAAATCTAAAATATTTATTTAACCAATATCTAATATTATCAATAACTTATCTGTTGGCATATTTTATGCTTTTATCTATTTGCCCCCCATAAATTTTAACTTTACAACGAAGAGTGGTTAGATGAAAAATACAACACAAGATACGGGGCTTCTAAGATTAATCAGCATGAGCCTGCTTGGTCTTACGATTAATGCTAACGCTGAGGACCTTGGCGTAATTCAGGTTGAGTCTTCAACCATTACTACCCGTGAACAAACACATACTGAAGCATCTACAGTCAGTACGATTGGTGAAGAAACAATAAAAATTATTGACCCCAAACACCTCAACGAAATCCTGCAAACCGTACCTGGCCTCACTGCTGACGTGCGTGGTGGTGAAGTTGCAGAAATCCATATGCGCGGTGTAGGACAACAGGAATTCATGAATGAAGATACCGGGGTAGCCATTGTTATCGATGGTGTGCCGGTCATGCAAAATGGCGGCAAAGTACGAATCAACCTTGAGGCCATTGAAACCATTAAGGTCATTAAGGGTAGCGCATCCTATTTATATGGTAATACCGCTCGTGGCGGCGCAGTGGTAATCACAACCAAAAAGCCAAAGAACAAAAATGAATATAATGTCAGCGCAGTCGCGGGTAGCTATGGTTACACTGATTATGTGGGAACGATGTATAAAGGCACCGATGACTATGCACTACACCTTAATGCAAATATTCGCTCAACTGACGGCTTCTGGGAGGAGTCTGCGCTTGAAACTGAATCAATAAATGGAAAAATACAGTACTACATAAATGAACACAGTGATATTACTTTTGCAGCTGATATAACCGATAAATATGAAGAATCCATTCGAGGTACTGTAAGAGGAGTAACTGAGGCAACAGCAAACCCGGAAGGTGCAGCTGATGGCGATATTAGCTATACCACTGACAATAATGTTGACCTGGACAAGTATTTTATTACCTATGCGAATTCACTTGGAAATGATTCTAATCTTCTAGTAACAGGGTACTTCTATAACGATCTATTTGATTTTCGCTCAACGCCCTATGATAGTAATGCTGATGGCAGTGAAGATAGCTATGGCACTTCAAATAACGAAGATATTATTCAACGCGGGATTAAATCCGAATATCAAACAAAAATAGCCAGCTCAGCTCTTATGATAGGTATTGATTTGGGCAGAGCTCGGTTCAATGATTATGTTGAAACAGTAGCTGACTTCAGCGCCACTGTACGTGGCAGGACATCAAACTATTACACGGGTGAACTGACTGACCTGCATAATGAAGAGGATAAACTAGCCCTCTATGCGGAACTAAAAAGCCCTGTTACTAAAAAATTAACAACAACATTAAATATAAGACAGGATAAACAGGATTTTGATTACTCGGTGCGAGTTCTGGATAGCGATGGAACAAGCTGGACAGACACGACGACTGACAGGACAGATAGTTTCACTAACACATCATACCGTGCTGGACTTGCCTATATACTTGATGATAAAAAAATAATTTTCTCCAATGTATCTACGGGGTTCCGCCTACCAACCATCGACCAGAAATACTGGGGTGATTTTGATTCAAGCAAACAAAATAACCCAGACCTGGATGTAGAAACCAGCATTAATTACGAAATGGGTGTTCGTGGAGAAAAGCCACTAGCCGACAATCGCCTGAATTACAGTTTGTCATTATTCCAGATTGACAGCAAAGATATTATCAGTCGAGCGGATGCCACTTATGATCGTAGATCTCTGACATACGAGAATGTTGGCGAGGCAAGCAATCGAGGAGTTGAGCTGACTCTCTCCAGCGATCACGCAAGCATGGTGTACTTTAACCTGTCATACACGTATCTGGATGCATTTTATACAAAACATACTCCATTTACCTCCCAGTCAGATGCTGATGCAGATGGCTTAGATGATATATATGATCTGGTTAACAACCAGCTACCACGAACACCAAAACATACGGTCGACATCTCACTGGGATACAAACCAACAAATCAGCTAACTCTTCTTTCTGAAATTTTTTATCGATCTAATTATTATGCTGACGAAGAAAACCAGGTAAAAATGGATGGTCACCATGTATTAAATCTCCAGGCACGTTACAAAACTAAATTGAGTAGCAACTCACTGGAAATATTTATAAAAGTGGATAATGTATTTGACGATCACTTCTTCAGAACCGCCTATGTAACTCAAGATCGAGATGGCGATGATATTTTGACGAATGAAGATGCCAGTATATTTGTTGACCCAGGTCGTGTTTATTATGCCGGTCTTGAATATATATTTTAATTGAACAGGAATAGATAGTTCTGTTATGCGAAATATTTACATCCATAACAGAACCTGTTCCAGAGTTCATCAATGCCTTCTCTTTTATACAGGTAATGGTGAACTAATATTCACCACTATCAACCAGTAACGACAGAATGATTCTAGAGAATCATAACTTGTCGCTTTTATCTAAGGAATAATACTGATGAAACGCTCTCTGTTTTATCTTCTAATGCTAGTGATGATATTCATCAGTGGTCAACTACAGGCAGCATTAAGCTGGACTACACATGCCCCCGAAAGTAGTGAAGTAAAAAAAACAGATGGACATAATCATAATGCACGAAATAAAGGAAAATCCTTTTTTCTGCATGACAGCATTGGTGCTGAAGTTGAAATCTGGCTACCCACCCTGGAACAACAGCCACTCGTTATAAGTAAAACGGGAGTGGTAAAAGTCAAAGCAACCGGGTTTGATAATTATCATCTATTGTATGCGCGTCGCCAGTTGGATGGGCTTGATGAAATGGCGCTGCGCTATCAGTATATGCGCGGCAAACCATCAGGTGAAAGCCCCGGGTTATTAGTTGGCCATAGCAAAGGCACGCTAGAGATTAAACCTTCACCACTAACCAGAGAACACCGGCGTTATCAAAGCGGAGACACGGCAAAGTTCACCCTGTCTTTCAATAATGAATTATTGAAGTTACAGCCAGTAATCATTAGCACATCGAATGGAACTGAAATTAATTTGCATACGGATAACAAAGGCCAGCTAACAGTGCCGATTCCTGAAGATTTTAGCAACATCAAAAGTGGACGACGCAATAATCGTCCAGCGGAATTTACGCTTATTTCCAGCATTACCCAGAATGAGACAAAGTATCAGACAACACTCAACGCTGATTACCACGTAAACCCTTCGCACTGGCAATCCAGGCTGGGAGGTGGTCTCACAATACTTTTCGGATTTATCGGCGGACTGATGGTACTACGCTATGTACGTAGACGGGAGACCGAATATGCCTAATCATATAAATATCTCAGTTCTACGAAAGTTAGTACAACTAGCCGCATTTCTGTTTCTGGTATATGGCTCTGTTATTGTCGGTTTTTATTCTGTCGACAAGATATCCAATGCGCTGCCAGCACTATCCTGCGCCTATGACACAAAAACGGCTGACTACTGCACCTTAATCCCGTTGCAACATCGCATGGACCACGATCTGGGACGTGCAATTTTGGCCGGCACCAGCATATTAACCGCACTCATGCCTGGCCTTGTCATTCTCAGCACATTTCTAATTATGTTCGTGGTACTCAACAAAGCTTTTTGTGGATGGATCTGTCCACTTGGGTTTTTTCAGGAAATACTCACTTTAATCGGACAGAAGCTGGGACTACGGCGTATCGAATCACTACCAGAAAAACTGGTGCAGCGTATCCGGCCATTCAAATGGTTAATGCTAACAGTACTGATTTTTGGTTTGCCTATACTGGCAGGGATGGGCGTGGTTAGTAATGAACTGGGCAGTCCTTTTTGCCGTATATGCCCGAGTCGCATTCTGACAAGTATGGCAACAGGAGATGCCACACAGATGTATATTGATACATCCAGTACGGCTTACTTCATCCTCTCACTCATCGCCAATCTGCTGTTTGGATTAATGATTGCCTGGGGCCTGTTCTTTCGTCAACCTTTCTGCCGTATCTGTCCCATGCTGGCACTGCATGCCGTATTTAAAAAAATTGGTCTGGTACGACTGGTGAAAAATGCCAAACCACGTTGTGAAAAATGCGGCCTATGTGCAAAGGCATGTCCGATGGATATCAAGGAAATTCATACCGACATGGTGCATAAAGACGTGCTGTTTTCTGACTGCACCTTATGCGGCCGCTGCGTTGAGTTCTGTCCTGATAAAGATGTACTACAAATGAAATATGCTTTTATGCCTATCATCAGTGCCGATCCACAATATTTCAAACGCCGTAAAAAATCCCAGACTCAATGGGAGAAAAAAAACTTACTGGGAAAAAAATAATATGGATCCCATCACACTCACATTACCTGCGGCATTAATTGCAGGACTGGCCTTTGGAGCCGGACCCTGCAATGTTACATGCCTGCCCTACCTGGGCCCGGTTTTCCTGCAGGGCGAAGGTGTGAAACGCGCATGGCGAATTGTTCTACCATTTACCCTCGGC
>JAPHQX010000130.1 GCA_026196035.1 Gammaproteobacteria bacterium | reverse complement strand
CTCTTTCTCATCCAGAGTCGCTGATTCACCCGTTGTGCCCATGGATATAATTGCCGAGGTACCATTTTCAATATGAAATTCCACCAGGCGAGATAAACTCTCGAAATCAACCGAACCATCTGCATGCATTGGCGTAACCAATGCGACCATACTGCCACGAAACATGTCTAAATCTCCAAATCTGAGGCGGAAATGGTACTTGGCAAAGCGTTTGTTTACAAGCTCATGCTATTATTCGTGATGAATATTCGACTCACAGATGATGGTCGTTCTCCATTTAATAGACAAGAAGACAATAACAATGAATGAATTACTCGTAATTACCGCTGTAGGCGAAGATAGACCCGGTATCGTTGACGAATTATCTCATATTCTTTTCGACGCCGATTTAAATATAGAAGACAGTCGCATGAGTATACTGGGTGGGGAATTTGCCATTATCCTGCTGGTATCAGGTAAAGCAGAAGCACTGGCTAAAATACAGAATCAGGAAAATAAACTCGGCAATGCCCTGAGACTGAAACTACTTATCAAGCCCACTCAGGCAAAACAGCCACATAAAGATAAAATACCCTATAGCATCAAGGTCGTTAGCATGGATCATCCTGGCATCGTTCACCATCTGGCAAGGTTTATGGCACAACACCAGATCAACATTGAAGATCTTGAAACTGAAAGTTATCCAGCCCCACATACCGGTACGCCAATGTTTGCAGTTAACATGTCTGTTGATATTCCCGGTGAACTCTCAATCAGTAAAGTACGTGATGAATTTATCGAGTTATGTGATGAACATAATCTGGATGCACAGTTCTCACCCCTGGAACCATAAGCCTTACATGACAGGAGATTACAATGCCAGAAATTAAAATCGGCAAAAAAGTAGCCAATTTTAAAGTACCTGCAACCGGTGATCAGAGCATCAGCCTGAAAGACCTGAAAGGAAAAAATGTAGTCATTTATTTTTACCCTAAAGACAATACACCTGGCTGTACTCAGGAAGGTCAGGATTTTCGTGATCACTATGCCAAATTTAAACGTGCTAAAACGATTGTACTGGGTGTCTCACGTGATTCTGTTAAAACACATAGCAACTTCAAGGCCAAGCATGATTTCCCATTTGAACTTCTTTCGGATAGTGAAGAAGAACTGTGTCATTTGTTTGATGTGATTAAACTGAAAAAAAATTATGGCCGAGAGTATATGGGAATTGAGCGCAGTACTTTTTTGATAGATAGTAAGGGTGTTTTAAGAGAAGAATGGCGCGGAGTAAAGGTAAAGGGTCACGCGGAAGAAGTACTTGCTGCAACCAAACAGTACAAGCCTGAATAAAACTCAGCTGGATCAGGGGCTGAAGTTCACCCCCTGACTCAGCTAAATAATTATTTATCAGGCAGTAACAGTTTCTGTCTTAACATGCTCACTCTTATAATAAAGAAATAACGCAAGTGCGATTAATCCTGCCTGTAACAATAGCCCCTGTAAATTAGGATAAACACCGAGCAGATCTACACGTGGGAAATCGACCACACTGATAGGGATATATCCTGCTTCCTGAAGCGCGGCTACACCTTTACCTGCAAAGATAACCGCCAGCACCAGCATCAGTGCTCCAGCAACAGAGAAAAACTGACGCAAAGGCAAACGAATACTGTATTTCATTATCAGCCAGGCGACGACAACCAGCACAGCGGCTGCAGAACCAAAACCTGCAAATGCCATATTCTGCCCATGTGTATCTGTTTGAACCCAAAGCGCCTGATAGAACAGAATCGTTTCAAAGACTTCTCTGTACACGGCTATAAACGACAGGCCAGCAAGACCCCATAAAGCACCTGAAGTCAGCACACGATTGACATTATGTTCTATAAATTTTTTCCATTGTGCGACGTGAGTTTTGTCCTGTAGCCAGTAGCCCACATAAAACAGCACACCGGTTGCCAGCAATGCTGCCACACCTTCTGTAATCTCACGGGATGCACCACTGATTTCTATCAGTGAAACAGATACCCACCAGGTCAGAAAACCTGCGGCCAGTGCACCCACCCAGCCTATATGTAAATAGCGTAAACCATCTCGACGTTCAGTTTTCACCAGGAAGGCTGCCAGTGCCGCAACCAGTAATATAGCTTCCAGACCTTCTCTTAATAAAATAAAAAATGAACTGGCAAAGGCTGCACTGCCGGAAAGACCACGATCATCAAGTCTCTGCTTTGCCAGGCTTAGCAGATTCTGAATACTCCGTACCTGATGTTCGATTTCTTCGTAGGATTTACGTGCCCTGATTTCGCCACGGATACCCGTCATGGCATTTTCTATTTCAAGACGTAAGTCGCTGTCTACTGCATTCAAGCCCTGCTCGATAAGTTCAAAGCCTTCCAGATAAGCTTCAACCGCATACTGATAGGACTGTCGATAATCACCTTTACGGTATGCTTCCAGTGTGTCATCTAACTTGAATTGCGAAAACGCCAGATGAGACTGTTTTTTAAACAGAGAATCTGGATTAGTACGTAAATAACTCATTACAGCAGAACCTTCATTGCCATAATTCATCTCTGCTTCACCAGGTGTCGTCACTGTAAACACGCTCAAATCCAGCAATTCTGAATGAATGCCTTCATCACCAAGCGTCTGACCTGCTGTTACCAGATCAGGTTTAACAGCCAGCTGACCGACATAAAATGCCAGAGACCACCTGTCTTCATCTGAAAACTCATTGAATGAACGCATGCCCGTATCAGCTACACCCTGAGTAATAGTGCTATACAGACCATAGAGTGTTCGCTGGCTATAACGCCCATAATCATGGAAATTAGTCGGTGCAGGCTCCATATTCATGCCACCTATACCGTCACCATAACCATCAGCACCATGACATGAAGCACAATTTTCTGCGTAAAGATTTTTTGCTCGCTGGATATCAGGCTGTTTACGAGGGATAGCAATAATATTTAAACCCTTAATAATGGCCAAACGCATATCTGCTGTCAGTTTACTTACCGACTGGGGAGATGCCTTATCCTTTACCATCCCGGCCAGAATTACACTATCAGTAGTAATTTTCTGTTTTACCTCACCTTCAGGTAACTCAATAGATAATTGCTGTATACCCTGAGAAAAATCCAGCATCTCCGAGTATTCGGCCTGATTAATAACTTCGCCATTTTCTATAGCTTCAGCATAATCAACACCCACATAATCTATTAACTGCAATAACTGTTGTGTATCCGCCTGAACGGATTGAATGACAGCCAGGCTAAATAAAAGAGGCAACAAGAGAAATCGTTTCATGACGTGATAAAACCCAGTAAATTAAGAACAATCTAAATTATAATCATTCTCATTTGCATTGTAAACCGCATTTACATCAAAATTATCTTATATTGATATAAAAATCGTATTCCATTAAAAAGCCTCCAGAACAAGCTTTCAGAGCAATTAGCCCTATTTGATTCATAAAATCTAACGCACTACTATATAATACCAATAGTATTGTAATGCGAATCATTTGCATTTGCATTATCGATATGTATAATCCCTCCCAATTTATGAATTTTTAAAATTTATTATTCCGGAGATCGTATATGAAACCAAAAATCTTAACTTTCCTGCTCATTTCAGGCGTACTCATTTCATCTGCCAGCTATGCAGAAACTGACATCGGTGGTTATGGTGAAATGCATTACAACAATCTGGATAATGGCACGACGAAAAAGAAAGAACTCGATTTCCACCGCTTTGTTCTCTATTTCGGCCATGAATTCAATGACAGAACTCGTTTAGTGACTGAATTTGAACTGGAACATGCGCTGGTAAAGGATACAGCTGATGGCTCTAATGGCGGTGAAGTAGAACTGGAACAGGCTTATATCGAAATTGATGTATCAGATTCTGCAGCTGTTAAGGCTGGGGTTTTTCTTATCCCGGTAGGCATACTCAATGAAACCCATGAACCACCCACTTTCTATGGCGTTGAACGCAACCCTGTCGAAAAAAACATCATCCCGAGCACCTGGTGGGAAGGCGGTATTATGTACTCGGCACGTATGAGCAATGGCCTAAGTTATGACCTTGCACTGCATTCAGGCTTATCCAATCTCACAGGCGATATCCGCTCAGGCCGTCAGAAAATAGCTCAGGCTGAAGCCGAATCACTGGCCTATACAGCACGCCTTAAATATACCGGTATTCCAGGACTCGAACTGGCAGGAACCCTGAACATTCAGGATGATCTTTCACAGGGTACAGCGACGGCTGCTGGAGATGCCGAAGGTGCGACGCTGGTTGAAGCCCATGCTATTTACAGCACAGGCCCTTTCAAAATGATTGCCCTGTATGCCAACTGGGACATCGACTTTATTGGCGGTAGCAATGCCAAAGATTCACAGGATGGTAGCGTGATTGAAGCCTCCTATAAAGTCACTGACAAGCTTGGTGTATTTGCTCGCCAGAATAACTGGAGTAATACCTCCGGTATCGATAAGGCACAAACTGATGTTGGCTTTAATTACTGGCCCCATGAAAACGTGGTTTTTAAATTTGATTATCAATCACAAAACAATGATGCCGGTGACACTGATGGCTTTAATCTGGGTATGGGTTACACATTCTAAAATAGCTAATTTTTATTTAACCATACAGAGCACAGCATGCTGTGCTCTGTTATTGTTTTAACAGGCTGATAACAAACAATGACAAGAATACTACTGATTATTTCTACATTATTGATATTAACAGAGCCTGGCCTTGCCCGAGGCACCTACCAGAAACCGGCAGATTTTGTGGCTGAGAGTTTTTCTGGACAACCGCCAGAAGCAAAAGTCCTGCAGTTAACAGATGAGCTTAAACAGACCATTGAAGACATATTGCAACATAAATACAAAGGTCGACGCGTACGCTACTGGCAGCAGAATAATAAAACTGTCTGGGTACTGAATGAGATAGGCAAAAAGAAACCCATCACCACAGGCATTGTCATCGAAGACAATAAGATCAGTCATATAAAAGTTTTAATTTTCCGAGAATCACGTGGCTGGGAAGTTAAACATACATTTTTCACCAAACAGTATATTGATACTTCCCTCTCAGACAATACAAAACTCGATCGCTCCATCGATGGTATTTCAGGCGCTACTTTATCTGTTCGTGCACTCACCAAGCAGGCGCGTATTGCACTTTTCCTTCACCATAAGATCACTCAACCATGACACGTAATAAGAAAAAGTTTCCCTTCTTCCTCTGGCACAGACGCCTGGGGTTAATTGCGCTGATTTTAATGCTGATACTATGTTTCACGGGAATCGCCTTAAACCATACAGAATCATTACAACTGGATGAGCAAACAGTTGAGTCTGATTTACTACTCAACTGGTATGGACTAAATCCTGAGAACAAGCCAGTTAGCTATCAGGTTTCAGATAGCATTATCAGTCTGTGGGATGGACAGTTATTTCTAAATGAAAAAATAATTTCAGATAGCAAGCAGATGCTACGAGGTGCTGTGTTTCATGACAATATGATTGTCATTGCACTTGACGACAGCATCCAGTTATTTGATAGCAATGGTGAACTCATTGAAGAAATCGATATCAATATGGGTAAAATTACCCATATTGGCTCAGATAATAAGTTTGTTTATCTCAAGAATGACAGGCAGATGATTTTTATCAGTGATGGACAGATATTAAACTGGACGCAAATTAATCAGACAACTGTACATTGGATTTCACAGATAACAGCTAATGACACTTTATTAACCGCCATGAAAAAGTCATATCGAGGTCAGGGCCTGACTCTGGAACGAGTGATACTTGATTTACACAGTGGTCGTTTATTTAACCAGAACTGGGGTGTTTATTTAATGGATGCCAGTGCAATCATTATGATATGGCTGGGTTTAAGTGGTACCTGGATCTGGTTTTCAAGAAAAAATAAAATGAAAACAAAACGCCATTACCAGAAACACCATATGAGAACTTCAGAAGCAAAACTGGATCAGTAGACTACTAAGCCCTGCAATCATTAAAAGTTTCTCACTTAATTCTGCTTTCGGGTGCGATTTCAATCGGTCGATGCAACACATTGATTAAATCGTTCTGCTGGTGTTTCATAGTTTAGCGTCTTTCTGGGCCGTTCGTTGAGCCTTCTTGCTACTGCATTTAACTTTATTTGTGAGTGTGCCGACAAGTCTGTTCCTTTAGGAAAGTATTGTCTCAGCAGTCCATTGGTATTTTCATTGGAGCCGCGTTGCCAGGGATTCTGTGGATCACAAAAAAAGACTTTGATATCTGTCGCCAAGGTAAATCGTTTGTGTTCTGCCAGTTCTGAACCACGATCCCATGTCAGTGACTTATATAATTCACGTGGTAATTTATGCGCCTGTTTGATTAACGCATCAACGACTGTCTTGCTGTCTTTGCCATTAACTTTAACTAATAAAACATAACGCGTATTTCGTTCTACCAATGTTGCTATCTGGCTATTGTTACTTCCCATTATTAAATCGCCTTCCCAATGGCCAGGAACAGCACGATCTTCTACCGATGCTGGACGCTCACTGATAGAGACAGCATCGGTAATTTGTCCATGATCAGGTGTTTTCTGCGTATGGTGACGTGAACGGCGCATGGCACGCGTTCGTCTTAAATGCTGCAATAATTCCTTTTTCAAAGCCCCGCGAGCTTGTATATAAAGGCTGCGATAGATCGTCTCGTGTGACACCTGATAGCTCTCATCATCCGGATAAGCCTGTTTAAGCCACCCGGCAATTTGCTCTGGTGACCACTCCAACTGAAGTTTTCTTGCCACAATACGTGCCAGTGACCGATGTTCAACGAGTTTACAGATTTTAGGACGATGTGCACGATTCCAGGCGGCTTTATCAGCCTGACTGGCCCTGTATTTATCCAAACCACCATTACGGCTGATTTCTCGACTGATGGTTGACGGTGCTCGATTCAATGAATTCGCAATCGATCGGAGTGAGTGGCCTATGACAATACCACGAGATATTTCTTCACGTTCCGTTAACGATAAACACCGCGATGATCGACAGCGAGGTGCGGGTCTGATACCACCTGACTCAGCGATAATGCGTTGAATCGATGGATGATGTCGATCAAATAGCCTGGCAATAGAACCTAGTGTCTCGCCTTTCTGCCAACGATCCCACATCATGGCTTTTTGTTCTTCGGTGTAATAAATTCTTGGTCG
>JAPHQX010000110.1 GCA_026196035.1 Gammaproteobacteria bacterium | reverse complement strand
GCAACGATCCACTTGTAAGATTCACCGTTGATCATGATCTGCCATTTACCAGAACGTACAGGCTTACCACCATCTTTCAAAGATGTCATACCTTTAGAACCGTCGAAACGCTCACCGTTTTCGTCAGTTTTCCAGATAGGTAGACCCCATTCTTCAAACAGATGTACAGATTCGTCAACGTGACGGCCTACATCGTATGCTAAATCGTCACGGGTAATACCCATCAGATCGTTAGATACCATACGTGCGTAGTCAGCAGGATCCTGCTCAGGACCAATGTATGTATTGATAGCAGACAGACCCTGGGCAACCGCACCAGAACGATCCATAGCTGCTTTATCAACTAGTTTAACAGTAAGGTCAGTGCCTTCCATCCAGCGCATGATTTCAAACGCTGCACCACAGCATGCCATACCACCACCGATCAGAAGAATATCAGAACTCTCTTCTACAACGGTTGGATTTCCAAAAGTACCTTCAGACATTATTATTTCCTCTAAGGTCTAATATTTATATTCGTTGATCAGATTACTTGCAGATCAATTCGCTAGGATCGCCAGCACGGTAACCGTTCTGCTCGTTATGGTTGAAGAAGCCAGGTTCTTCAATTTTAGCCATATCAGCTTCAGGCTTACCTGCATAAGGATCGATAGAGCCTTCAGGAGTAGTACGGATTGGGAACTTGAAGCGTTTCATAGTGCCGTTACGGAACTTGATGGTCCACATAATTGAATCAGAACCACGTAAAGGCTGTACAGAACCACCCAAAGGAACAACGTCAGCATAGTGACGACATTCGATAGCATTCTGTGGGCAGATTTTAACGCAGGAATAACATTCCCAACATTGCTCTGGCTCTTGGTTGTAAGACTTCATGGCGTGACCAGTGTCTGAACCGTCTTTGTCTAGCTTCATTAAGTCATGAGGGCATATGTACATGCATGCAGTCTTATCTTGACCTTTGCATCCATCACATTTCTCGGTACGTACGAAAGTTGGCATCCGTATGCTCCTTTGCTGGTTAATAGTAAATTTAAGTTTTTTTACAATTTCTTAAAATTGTGAAATCTTCAGGCCGGATTGGGCCACCCTGTTTGTTGTTTTCCATCAGGCTGGCTTACCGGCCAGAATTCTGTAGGAACATCCATTTTCCCGGTTGTAAATGTTGTTCTTTTTAGAAACAACCTCTTTACTCAGCAGCCCTCTACAGGGCGACGGGCCGCTTCTCCGGTGTACAGTATCCCGTTATTTGGGACTGTGAACCTTATAGGGTTAGGCGCAAAAACACAAACATAATTATCTTTATATGTATAAGTAATATTTATTAAATTTATTTATCTCCTTCTATATTAGGAAGCTATTAAATTATCAATATAAATCAGATAGTTATAGTTAGTTTGCGGGTATTAGAAATGCCTGATATTGGGTGTCCAAATAATACAGGTTCTCATTATCGTTTATAAAAATCAGATGCTTTGTTGATAATCATCAAAATGCTTAAAAAATGCACATAAAACAGGCCTGAATTATGCGTGTTAAGCTGAATTTAAAAATTATATGGCTTGATATATCGACTCGATTAGAATAAATCATGAGCACTTAGAGATATGAGCTGGAACAGTCAGCGCAAGCAAATTTGAGCGTCAGTCTGTGAGCAGGACAGACTCCCCGTTTACTGTCCATTTATGAGTGATTTAAATTAAGCCAATGCTTTATTGATTAAGGGTATAAGTGGCTCGGGTAATTTGATGGCACCGGACAGGGCAAATTGCTGGCCTTTCTCAGACATTTTCTTCCAGGTCTTCTGGATAATCTCGATCCATTTATCTTCACTGTATTCAGGGTGTTTTTCCGCAAACTCCAGCAGGTAGTGTTCAATAAACGTCAGATCAACCACGTCTTCGAGTAATTGAGTATCCGGGTTGCTCTTGATGCCTTTTTTGCCAACCATTTTTTTTGCCCGCTCAACATCATCAGCGCTATAGCCAGCCTTGGTCATCAGCTCACCCATAGTATCAGCATGGAACTTATACAGGTCTGTACGCCATTTCAGGTAGCCGATACGATCCATTGGGTAGGCATTACGAGGTGATTTCCAGCGTTGAATGTGTTGCGAACGTATCGCAAGTTTACAAATATCATCTGCTTCAGGGGCAAAACGTTGCAGGACATCGGACATACGATGTGAATAGAGAAGTTCTTTAGGCCACAGTTTGCTGTGTTCATCAGTAACCTGGTTCGGGTCTTCACTGTTAGCAGCATCGATCAGACTGATGGCTTTTTCGAAAATAGCTTGTGACATATTATTTCTCCAGTGGCTGTCGTATCGCTGAACCGATGCGCAGGTAAAAAAAGCTTGTTGAAAAAGCTGCTATTTATTACATGATGGGCGCGTAATGGATATATCCGATCAGAGATATGATTCTGTTTTTAATATCAAAACGAGCCGGCTGGTTCATTCCTGGCCGAAGTAACTTTCGGAACGCTGATTCATGCATCCCAATAGGGTGTTTTAATGCCCTCACCCAGATCGGCGGCAATTAACCTTTCTCTAACTTCCAGTAATTTCTGTATTAAGGCGGGCTCGGATTTTTCATAGGCCGCAGCATCAGGAACACGTTTAACCACCACACCGAGTAATTCGGTAATGGCATTACCAATTGAATTCTGACTGATGGTGACAATTAAATCACCATCATCATTTCTATAAATCAGTTGCTTGAATGCCGGTTGCCAGCGAATTGAGTTAGCGTATTTTGCATCTACTATGCATTGATCGCGTACAATTTTGGCAGTACTGAGAAAATTGTTATTGAATAATAATTTAGATTCCACCTGCTCGGGGAAATAGACATTTTTGGGTATCGGTGCATTACGTGTTGATACCTGGGTGAAAAAGGTGCGATAAAAATCAATGAAGCCTTTTAATATCTGATCATATTCCTTCCAGAATCGTATATCTTTTAATGCTTCAGCGCCGCCCTGGATTTTCCAGCTGGGCAAACCCTGTGGGTAACCGGTTAACTCAATTCGAGAAGAACCGCGACTGGTGAGTTTAAGAATTTTAAATTCAAGGGATGCAAAAAAATCACTGTAGACATCACGCATGCAGGATTGAAATAAACTGTGCTGACCACCGTCGGTGAGATTGGGATTGTCAGGGTCTGCATGTGGGGCTTTACTGAGTTCCTGTTTGTTGAATACGATAAAGTGATTGTGCAACATACGGATGCTGGGTACACCGGGTGAGGTCAGGGACCAGGTGGCATCCAGACTGGCTTCACCTGCTAATACAAGGTGTTCTGCCGGATCAGGGTATTTTTCAAGCATATATTCAATAATGATCTGGTTCATGCGATTCCAGACATGTTTGGTGTCATCCGGTACCTGGGTACGTCTAACCGGACGACCTAATGGGTCAAGAATGCATTTTGATGTGTTGTAAATAATAGAGGTATCAAACTCATTGCTATGGCCCAGTGCTTTGCGATACATCAGCAGATTTTCAGGATTAACTAATAATCCATTATTGTGTTCGAGATCATTCAGATTTTCAGTGCTATTAAAGAACTCATTAGGCGCCATACCCTCTGGCACATCCAGCGGGATGGGTCGAAAGGGGGTAGTGATTTCTCTTGCTCCAGACTGCATGTGGCGACCTCTTAGAAGGTTTTTTAAATAGATCGAAAGAATATACCACGGGGATAAAGAATGATTGAGCAAGATCTATTAATAGCGATATAAAACAGTGATACAGGTTGAAAATCCGGGGTAGAATAAAATCTTCAAATATTATTTTTAAGGTATCGATTTAAGTCCTGTTTAATTCAATCCAGAAAGTACTTCCTTTGCCTGACTTGCTTTCAGCGCCGATTGTGCCGCCGAGCATCTGTACCAGTTTATGAGTAATAACAAGTCCTATACCTGTACCTTCTATATTTGATTTTTCCAGTCCAAGTCTTTCAAATGGCGTAAATAATTGTGATAGTTGTTCGTTATTTAAGCCCATGCCAGTATCAGTTACAGATATTCTGATCGTCTGCTCGTTATCGGTTATTTGTACGGATGCCGTGCCGTTTTCTTTGTTATATTTAATAGCATTATTTAACAGGTTTAAAAATATTTGTTTTAGCCGTAGTGGGTCAGTCATTATTATTTTCTGATCCTTTAACGGTATATTGATCTTTACCTTATATTTGTTTGCATAGGGTGTAATCAGGTTTTTGCATTCATTCAGAAGCTGGACAATGTCAACTTTACTAATGGATATTTCTATTTTGTCGGCTTCAATTCTGGACAGATCGAGAACATCATTTACCAGATCGAGCAGGTGAATTCCTGCTTGATATATCTCATTGATATTTTCCTTATGTACTTCAGAAAGGTCATTGCTTGCATTGAGTAATTGTGAAAAACCCAGAATGGCATTTAATGGTGTACGGAATTCATGGCTCATGCGTGAAAGAAATTCTGATTTTGCATTGCTGGCTTGTTCAGCCGTTAATTTCGCATTCAGCAGATCCTGCTCTTCACTTTTTTTCTGGATTGCAATACCTGCCAGATATGTAGCGCGTTGTATGCTTTGAATTTCTGCATCTGAGGGCATCCGTTTTTCTTTGTAATAACAGGCGAAGGTACCCAGTACTGAGTTATTGGCTGAAAGTATTGGATATGACCAGCAGGCTCTTAGCCCGGCTTTTGAAGTGAGGTTTATAAATGCAGCCCAGTTAGGGTGAGTGTTTACATCATCAATAATACAGGGTTTGCCAGTGTAAGCGGCTGTACCACATGAGCCAACCTTTTCACCAATGGTCAGTCCATGAATGGCATTATTGTAAAAATCAGGCAGGCTAGGAGCAGCTCCATGTAACAGGCATTGTTTTTCATAATCAAGCAAAAGAACTGAGCAGATAATGTTGGGCCATATGTTTTCTATTGAAAATGCCAGGGATTCAAGTATTTCGTTGATATTGCTGCCCTTAGCTATTTTTTCGAGTACATGGAGGCTTTTTTCATCCAGCTTTTCAATAAGTTTACGCGATGTGATATCAAAGATAATGCCGTCTAACCAGTCAGCCTGGCCATCTTTGTTGTAGGCTGCACGACCTTTTTCATAGACCCAGTGAGAGTGACCATGTGAGTCAATAACTCGATATTCAATAGTGTAAGGTTGATTGTTCTCGACAGCTGCAACAACAATATCTTCGACCATTTGTATATCATCCGGGTGGATAATGCTAGCAAAGCTTCTGATCTTGTTTTCAATAAAGTCGCTTGATTTGAAACCTGTAAGATTTTCTACACCCTGACTGATGTAATCCATGGTCCAGTGTTCATCCATGGCGCATTGATAAACTATTCCGGGGATATTATTAATCAGACTGCTAAAACGTTGTTCAGTTAAGTTAAATGGCAGCATCTGTTGAATATCCTTATAAGATTACTTGTCAGTAAAATACACTAATTGTAATGGAATTAGATGCATTAAAGCCATTGTAAATGAATGGTTATTTTGCAGGCTGGTATAGTAAATTTAGTAGTGCCTGAGCAGATGATTATAAATCTTTTGATAAGGGCACAAACGCCACTTCATCACCGTGTTCCAGTTTGGTGAATAATTCAGCAAACTGTTTGTTTACCGTTACCTGCACAGCATCATCAGCAAACATAGTTTCCCATTCCTTGCCTTTGAAACGCAAAAACTTTAGTAACTTTTGAACTTCATTAATGCTCTCGGGCAGGATCAGTTCTTCAGTTTCCTTTTTAGTAACCTTGAGCATGTTGGTCATAAAATAAAGAACTTTAATTTTAATTTTCCCATCTTCCGGTTTTTCCCGGGTGCTGCGTTTTAAACCATGTTTTTCAATAGCATCTAAATATTTTGCCCAGTTAGTGTCGTAGTGTGTTCCGAGGTCAAAAAATGTATCCCATGAAAAAATACCCGTATCATAACCATCGTTAAAAAATAAACGCAGTGCATAATTGCCCTGGGGTTCGATTTTTTCAATATTGACTTCGGCCTTGCCCGCCACAGGAATATCTGAGGTTTCTATTTCTGCGGATTTAGCATGAGTGCGCAAATACTCGCAGGGGTATTTGAAATTCTCTCCGGTTTCGAAACTGATTTCGAGGATTTTTGACTTCTGATGAAGTTTGATTTCTGTAGGTATGTGCTTACTGGCCATAATATCTGCTTAGTACTGTTACAGGGGCGGGAAGTATACCGCTAATTTGAGGCAATAAAAAAGGCGGGAATCCGAAGGATTTCCGCCTTTCAGGTTTTACTACTGTAAAATTTACAGCAGAGGTACGATCAACAAGGCCACAATGTTCATGATTTTGATCAGTGGGTTGATCGCAGGGCCGGCTGTGTCTTTGTAGGGGTCGCCTACAGTATCACCGGTTACCGCTGCCTTGTGGGCATCTGAACCTTTACCACCGTGGTGGCCATCTTCGATGTATTTTTTTGCATTATCCCATGCACCACCACCTGTGGTCATAGAAATTGCTACGAACAGACCGGTTACGATAGTACCGATTAGAACACCGCCCAGAGCTTCTGCACCTAGCGTCAAGCCAACAATAATTGGCACAGCTACAGGTAACAAAGAAGGCACAATCATTTCTCTAATGGCCGCTTTAGTCAGCATATCGACCGCTTTAGAGTAGTCTGGAGTCTGAGTGCGATCCATAATGCCGGGCATCTCTTTGAACTGGCGACGTACTTCATTAACGATACCGCCAGCTGCACGACCTACGGCTTCCATTGCCATTGCACCGAACAGGTAAGGAATCAGACCACCGATGAACAGACCGATGATAACCATGTGGTTAGACAGGTCAAAAGTAACAACTTTGCCTGCAGCGCTCAATGTATTGGTGTAATCGGCAAACAGAACCAGGGTTGCCAGACCCGCTGAACCGATGGCATAGCCTTTGGTTACCGCTTTGGTTGTATTACCCACTGCATCCAGTGCATCGGTTGTGTTACGGATATCTTCAGGTAACTCGGCCATTTCAGCGATACCACCTGCGTTATCTGTAATTGGACCGTAGGCATCAAGAGCAACCACAATACCTGTCATAGACAGCATAGATGTAGCTGCAATGGCGATACCGTAAAGACCCGCCAGTTCGTAAGCGCCCCAGATAGAAAGACATACAGATAAAACAGGCAGTGCAGTCGATTTCATGGAAACGCCCAGGCCGGCAATAACGTTAGTGCCGTCACCTGTGGTTGATGCTTCAGCAATGCGTTTAACCGGTCCGTATTCAGTAGCTGTGTAATACTCGGTTATAACGATCATCGCGACTGTGAGTCCCAGGCCGATTAAGGCAGAGCCGTATAACGCACCGGTTGTGTAGCCTGCGACGCCGGACATCATATTTTCTGTGATGAAGTAGAAAGCGACTGCAGAAAGCACTGCAGAAACCAGAGTGCCTCTGTACAGGGCATTCATGATCTTGCCACCATCAGATGTTTTCACGAAGAAAGTACCGATAATGGATGCAATGATTGAAACACCACCAAGGACCAGAGGATAGGTTATGGCCAGATCACCAGCATCTTTTAACAGCAGGCCGCCCAGTAACATGGTCGCAATAATGGTTACCGCGTAAGTTTCAAACAGGTCAGCGGCCATACCGGCACAGTCACCTACATTGTCACCAACGTTGTCTGCGATAACCGCAGGGTTACGTGGGTCATCCTCAGGGATACCGGCTTCAACCTTACCAACGATATCAGCGCCTACGTCAGCGCCTTTAGTGAAGATACCACCGCCTAAACGTGCGAAGATAGAAATCAGCGAGCCACCAAAGGCCAGTCCGACCATTGCATGCAGGGCTTCATCCTGACCAACACCCATGCTGTTTAATACTGTGTAATAACCGGCAACACCCAGCAGGCCCAGGCCAACCACCAGCATACCGGTGATCGCACCGCCCTTAAAGGCAACCTGTAAAGCAGGATTGATACCCTGTTTTGCGGCTTCAGCAGTTCGAGAGTTAGAACGTACAGACACATGCATACCGATATAACCGGCTGCGCCAGACAGTATGGCACCAATGGCAAAACCAATAGCTGTGTACCAGTTCAGAGCCAGACCTATGACAATGAATAGGGCTACACCCACTATACCGATTGTGGTGTACTGCCGAGCCAGGTAAGCGATAGCGCCTTCCTGAATCGCACCCGCAATGCGTTGCATTTCATCGTTACCCGCAGGTTTCGAAAGAATACTGAAGATGGATATGACACCGTAGGCTATACCTGCTAATGCGCAGACCAAGGCAATGATTAGTCCTGTGGACATGTTCTGACCCCCATTTTATTGTGTGAAACTGGTTCACGGTAAGAATCTGATATTTATCAGATCCCATTAAACTGACTAACTGATCAGTCTGATTAATTTCATCAAACCAATAGCTGGACATTTCTCTGATTTACGTTCCGTAATCTGAGTACACTATTGGCACGATTTGACTATACGTGTTTGTGCTCATGATTCGGTTTGACGTACATCAATTGAATTAATCTATATAAGGGATTCGCTATATGAAAAAATTAATGCTGGCAGTGAAATATTTTATCATTAAAGCAGTGTTATGATCCCGTATATTATTTTTATCTCTGTTTCTTCTTATTCAGGTATCAAATTTGATTTAGGTCGGATATTACGACTATGTCAAAAATGAGTACACCATTAGATATTTATAAGTCGATAATCTTCTTTTATTAAAGCACTTCATTATGCTGCGTTTAAATAAAAAGGGTGATTATTAATCACCCTTTTTATTTTGATTGCTAGCCATCTATGCCGCTAAAGATCTGGTCACGAATTTCATCAACTTTTCCAATGCCGTTTACTTTAATGTATTTAGGTGAACTGGCTTCACCAGCATTGGACCAGGTTGAGTAATAATTAATTAAAGGTTCGGTTTGTTCGTGATAAATATCCAGACGTTTTTTAACTGTATCTTCCTGGTCATCATCGCGCTGAATTAAATCTTCACCTGTTTCATCGTCCTTGCCTTCGACTTTAGGTGGATTAAAAACAATGTGGTAAGTACGCCCTGATGCCGGGTGAACGCGACGACCTGACATGCGTCTGATGATTTCAGCATCATCAACGTCAATTTCAACTACACCATCGATATCAACTTTTGCTTTTAATGCATCAGCCTGTGGAATAGTGCGTGGAAAACCGTCAAATAGAAAACCGTTTTTACAGTCATCTTCTTTAATGCGTTCTTCAATTAAACCCAGAATAATTTCATCAGAAACCAGGCCGCCAGCATCCATTACTTTTTTGGCTTCGATACCTAATGGTGTACCCGCTTTTACAGCTGCACGCAACATATCACCGGTTGAAATCTGTGGGATATTGTATTTGTCTTTAATGTAATTTGCCTGTGTGCCTTTACCAGCGCCAGGACCACCTAATAGAATAAGTCTCATATTTATTTTCCTGCTTGTTATTTATACACGCTATCAAAATGAGTGCCGGGCATGAAACCCCATAACTCATCTAAATTAAATTCACGAATAATCTGATCAACGGCCTGCTGACCTTCATCTCTGTTTAATTCACCCAGCACCATTTTAGTTGCCGTCTGGTTATAACCGCCGGCAATGAAAACATGATCACTGATAATTTCTCGAGCTTTTTCTAGAGTCATATAAATTGAAAGTCGAAAGTTATAAGTCGTAAGTGCTAAGTAAAAAAGGGGAAGCATTGCTTCCCCTTTTTAATTTTTAAACTTCGAAAGTATCGAGTTTTTTGGCAACTGACTGTAACTTCAGTGTGACATAGTCAGGTAAGCCGTTTGCTTTGTAAGCGGGATACGCTTCACCTTTAATGAGAGGTGTAAGGTAATCTTTACATGCTTGAGTAATACCAAAGCCATCATCAGTGATGTACTCCATTGGCATCATTTTCTCAACGTTAGCCACGTCCGCTAAATTAGCTTTTCCAATTTTCCATTCATATGGATCGTTAGAAATACGATCAACCGTTGGCATAATTGAGTTTTCACCAGCTATTGCAAATTCAACTGCTTTTTCACCCAGTGCATAAGCCTGTTCAACATCAGACTCAGAAGCAAGGTGACGTGCTGCACGTTGCAGGTAATCCGCGACCGCCCAGTGGAATTTATAACCTAAAGCTTCTTTAATCATGTTAGCAACAACAGGAGCTGCGCCACCTAATTGGGCGTGACCAAAATTATCACGTGTGCCCTGTTCGGCAAGGAATTTTCCGTCAGGATAATGGATACCTTCTGAAACAATGATAGTGCAGAAACCGTGTTCTTTTACTTTGGCATCAACCTGAGCCATGAATTTGTCTTTATCAAATTCCACTTCAGGGAACAGGATAACAACAGGGATTCCTTCATCTTCAATCAGGCCACCCGCTGCTGCAATCCAGCCGGCGTGACGACCCATAACTTCAAGAACGAAAATTTTGGTTGAAGTTTTTGCCATAGAACGAACATCGAAACTGGCTTCTAATGCTGATACGGCAATGTATTTGGCAACTGAACCGAAACCGGGGCAGTTATCAGTAATGGGTAAATCGTTATCAACAGTTTTTGGTACGTGAATAGCCTGAACAGGGAAACCCATTTTTTCAGATAACTGAGATACTTTGTAACAGGTATCAGCAGAGTCACCACCGCCATTGTAGAAGAAGTAACCGATGTTGTGTGCTTTGAATACTTCGATTAAGCGCTCGTATTCAGCCTTGTTGTCTTCCAGACTTTTTAGTTTGAAGCGGCAAGAACCGAAACCACCAGAAGGGGTGTTTTTCAGTGCTGCAATATCCTCAGCTGATTCCAGGCTGGTATCGATCAGATCTTCTTCCAGTGCGCCGATGATACCGTTACGACCGGCATATACATTGGCGATTTTGTCAGAATGCTTGCGGGCTGTTTCGATTACGCCACAGGCAGATGCGTTGATCACGGCAGTTACGCCACCGGATTGTGCATAAAATGCATTTTTTGCGCTCATTTGAACTCCTCAATTCCACGTGTGTGGTCAATAAATTATTCTTTTACGGGTAATATCCCAAAATTTGTGCTGAATAATGCCGCAAGCTTGGGTTATCCACAAATTAAGCTTATTTATGGACGGCAGAATTCTGCTTATTCTTTCTCTTTTCCCCTGACTGGCTGGGGGTTTTCCTGTTCCATCTGATTATCACGGGCATGGTCAGCCTGAACCTGAAGTAATGAAATCAGGCAGTCACCGATATCGTCATACTCATGAACACCCGTGCCATATTGCTGGTAGCCCCGGTAAAAGAACTGGCAGCGATACTTTTGCTGGCCGACTTTGAAAATGACGAAATTACAGCCCTGATACTGCCAGATTACTGCGGGGCATTCTGTGGGTTCCTTGTCGCCCGGATGCAGGCGAATTTCAGTATCGGCGTATTGCAGCTCAATACCGTTGTCATTGCCCCAGCGTTCTCTCAGGGTCGATTCAATGGTCCAGGTTTCGGTATCAGTGAAATCGTTTATGTTTGCCATGATGTATTCATATCTCAGAACAGGGCTGAGGAGGATACATCAAATGGGCGGGAATTTCATGTGTTGGCGATGTACAAAATGTTATGTAAATAAAAAACCCACACATAAATGCGTGGGTTTATAAAATGTTTCCTGTGAGTGGTCTTGTGCTATTGAGGCACACCTGTTGCCGATACAGCCAGGCTTGAACCACTGACGGCAAGCGATCCATCAGGTGTCGACAGTGTATAGGTGGATGCAACTGCTTCGGCCTGAGGGCCAATAAATGCCACGCTAGCTTGGCCTGAGCATCCAGTACAAATACCATTAATGTCATTAATGGTAAAATTGTCCAGACTTGAAAAGGCTACATTATTTGCACCTGCATCAACGTTTATACCCGGTGTGTTTGCAGTAACTGTATACTGGGTCATTACCTGGCTGACAAAATCCATAGTGATATCTAGATTACCAGCCACAGAGCCTACACCACCTGCAGTATCCGTTGGTAATGTCCCTGCACCCGTTCCAATGTATCTATGTGATGTGCTTGAAGTGAGCCCCCCCAGAAAAGCTGGAGGCGTTATATTGTCACTATAAACAAAATGCAGATGCTGATTTGTATTAGGCGAACTAGTACTACCGGCAGTTCCATCAAAATTACCTGACCAACGACCCCAGGCAACTTTTAGGGCAGTATCCGTGCCACCATCAACAAGTGTTGCACCCGATATTGAAGCACTGGTTGTTCCATCTGTTATTGAGAAAGGAACCTGTACTACCTGGCTTGAAGGCAGAGTGACATCTTTCAGATAGATTTGAGTACCTGGACCTGATTCTATAGATGTACTGATACCAGCATATAAATTAGGTGTGATTTCCTGGTTTGTGGCAAAAAGCACTTTTGATGCTGCAGGCGCCTGTATGTTATCAGTCACGTTGGTAAAGGTTAGGTTTGTACTATCTGAAGTATTTAATATTCTAACAGGATCAATGTCCGTGCTGTTTTCAAGCAGCATGGCCGGTGTTAGAGGAGGAGTCTGGCTTTCTGCAAGTTCCTGTTTATCATTATTTTGTGTGGCTGATTCTGCTAGAAGTGCGCCATCAAATACAGGCGGCGGAGTTAATGTTTCAACGGGTACATCCTGTGCTGAAGCAACATGGAAGTACTGATCATTATTGAACAGTTGCTGGCCAGTACCATTGTCTATAGCCACGCTGCCATCAACCACACCGCCGTATAAACCATCGGCTAAATTATCTGCTGCACAGCTGTTGGCTTCACATAACATCAGGCCATAGTGTGTGCCGCGAATACCAATAGTCGCCACGGTGGTGCGTACCTGATAATTCTGTTTGTTTCTATGTCCAATTAGACCGGTGATGGTTCTGAAGCCGCCTTTAATCAGCTCGTAAATACCACGTTCAGTGCCATCCTCTTTGCCATTGAAAGTGTATTTGGCGATTTTAAATTCTGTATCCGGTTGCAGTGAAATCAGGGCCCCATCTTTCATACGGATCTGGGCACGGGTATTTTTAGCTGTTTTTATGGTGTCACCACTGATGATCTCTGAATGGCGGGATAGTCTACGTGTTGCGCTGCGATTAGTGGCTTTAAGATCGCCAATATTGATTACGACTTTACCAATAACGTCTTCTGGGTCAGGTGTAGCGACTTTTTGTGCAACACGGGTTTTTGTTATGCTGGTTTTTTGCGCAGGTTTGTTAACCGTCATATAGGTGGGTAAAACGAGTTTATTACCAATGCTCATTAAATTGGAATTTCCAGCAAATACATCTGGATTGGCCTTAACCAGCTCACGACGAAAACGGATCTGTTTTTTGACGTCATTGGGGTGTATCTGTCGAGCAATAGAATAAACAGTGTCACCCGATTTAATCAGCCAGTGAGTATTATTAATTACTTCGGCCTGAGCGGGTGTTAATAACAGCAGTAGTCCGAGGGCTGCGCTAACTGAAATGACTAAAGTCTTGGTATTCATCATGTCGTACCTCTTCAAGGTTACATTCCATGGTTAGAATGCATAATTAAGGTTCAGGCTGAACTGAGTTCGGCTGTACCTGAAAATTTCGACATTTGACTGGTTATCAGAATAAGAGACTTTGGTGTCTAGGCGCCAGTCCCTTTCAAATAACCATAGCAAATTCAGGTCTGCGGAAACGTGATCGTCTTCTCGATTAGCACTAAAACTCGTATATGGAGCAGCGTACTCACTCGTTTGAATGGTTCCGGCCAGCTGTAATGCAGTTTTATCACCCAGACCCAGCATAATACCTGCTCTCAGGCCGGTAATACCACGTTCAGTGACCGATTGTGCAGCTAGTAGGTTTTCGTTAGCTGATTCTGTACCAAGGTTAATGCTGCCAAAAACTGTAGGGGTTAATGTGGTGGAAAAGGTGTGGGAATAGCTCAGGCTCAGGGTTGCCAGGTCGGAGTTTTTAACAACCTGATCAGGGTAGTCGAGTAATGCATATTGAATCGAGGTAGTTAAATTAGATTTCTGCGTGATTGCGTAGTGCCAGCTTAAGTTGAGACCGTTCAGCTTGCGGTAGGTATCACCATCCAGATTATATTGCTGAGATATGATTTCACCCTTATAACGACTGTTTTTATAGAGACGGGTAATTCCCGCCTGCATGGTGGCAGTCATGTTATCAAATTGATTCAGATCCGAGTTCTTTCTGAGTGATCCGGTGATAGCACCATTGATCAGCCAGCCGGGGGCAACAGGCTGGGTTATCTGCCAGGATGCCGACAGGTTGGTGAAAGCGTCATCCTGTCCGAGACTATCAGGGGTCAGGGTGGTAATAATGGTCAGTTCATCCTGATCAGTACCACTGTTTACATTGCTGTCTGTGCCCATGCTGATTTCAACATAGCCATTGGATGTGGTCTTGTAGCGAGCTTCCTGTAGACGAATTTTATCTATAAATAATTGTGCTGTTTGTTGAACGGTCTCAGGAGGCCGGGTTTTCAGGACGATCTCAAATTCCTGTCGTGAACGGGCATATTCTTCCAGGATGAAATAGCCTCTGGCCAGTTCCAGTCTTGTTACATGATCCTGTGGAAAAGCGAATAAAACCCGTTCCAGTGCGAATACGCCCTGGCTCGCATGACCGCTATCAATGGCTGAAACACCATATAGATAGTCAAAATAGGGGTTACCTTCCATTTCACTCAGGTATTGACTGGCATAATCATAGGCCTGTTGTCGCTGGTAGGTTTTGAATAGATTCTGTAAGAGTTGTAGGTTGAATGGTTCTGCAGCAAAACTGCTAAACGGCAGCAGAAATATCATTAATAAGAATGTGCGTAGGTTTTTTTTAAGCATGTATATGGTAGTTATCTGAATTACTGAAGTTTGAAAAATAAGTATAGATGGAGAAAATGATAACGCAGCTATGCCTGGGCAAAATAAGATTTCAAGCCTTATTAAAGTAAGGAATTGTGATCTTGTGAACGCTATCTTATTGAATATAAAGTAATAAATACTTCGTTTGGGTGGGTGAAATAATCTGGCGGGTGCTTTGCAAATGCTCAAAAATGCTTGAGCTAGAGCAATAAATCACTCCGTAAGCGTTAGATGTTGTTTATAAATGTTGAAATCACGGTAGAATCACCGGCTAAATTGTAACTGGATCAGTAATTTAATGAGTAAATCCGCCCCCGGATTAAAAATTCAGAATATCTCTTGTACACGAGGCTATCGTGAATTGTTTACTGATCTAAATCTGGCTCTTGAATCGGCCCAGGTATTACGTGTTGAAGGTGAAAATGGCAGTGGCAAAACCAGTCTGTTACGCATACTGGCTGGACTTGCTCAGCCAGAATCGGGTGATGTTTTCTGGAATGATGGCCGAATAACAGATCCTGATGCCTGTTATTTTCAGGACATGCTGTATCTGGGGCATAAACCCG
>JAPHQX010000047.1 GCA_026196035.1 Gammaproteobacteria bacterium | reverse complement strand
GGATCCAGTGCCGAGGCCGGCTCATCCAGTAATAACACTTCAGGTTTAATCGCAATCGCCCGGGCAATCACCAGTCGTTGTTGCTGACCACCGGACAGACCCAGTGCACTGTCATGCAAACGATCACTCACCTCTTCCCATAAAGCCGCTTTTTTTAACGCCCATTCAACTCGTTCATCCAGTAGATGGCGTTTATTCAGCCCCTGCAAACGCAAACCATAAGCGACATTTTCATAAATGGATTTAGGAAATGGATTAGGTCGTTGAAACACCATACCTATACGGCGACGCAATAATGAAATATCCACATCAGGGGCATAAATATCTTCATCATCAAGCAAGATACTGCCGTGCACATGACAGTTATCAACCAGATCATTCATTCGATTGAATGTGCGTAACAAGGTTGACTTACCACAGCCACTGGGTCCAATGAAAGCGGTGACGCGTTTTCTTGGAATAACAAGACTAACATCATGCAGTGCCTGCTTTTCACCATAGAAAAGCTTCAGGTCATTGACCTTAAGACAGATATCTTCGTTTTCAATATTTGACTGGACAACATTTCTAGAAATGTTGGTCGGGTCAATCGCATGAGTTCTAACCTGATTGCTCATAAGCTTATCCAGAAATTAATTTTCAAGGGCCTTATATTTTTCACGTAAATGATTACGCAACATAATGGCTGACAAATTCAACAACACAATAACCAGCACCAGTAAAAAGGCGGTGGCATAGACCAGTGGTCTTGCGGCTTCTACATTCGGACTCTGAAAGCCAACATCATAAATATGAAAACCCAGATGCATAAATTTACGATCCAGATGAAGGAAAGGTAAATTGCCATCCAGTGGCAACTCAGGCGCCAGCTTGACCACACCCACCAGCATTAAGGGTGCAACCTCACCGGCTGCACGTGCCACTGCCAGTATCAGACCGGTCATAATGGCCGGACTCGACATGGGTAAAATAACTTTCCAGATGGTTTCAAACTTGGTCGCACCCAGTGCAAGACTACCTTCACGCAAACTACTGGGAATACGCGCCAGACCTTCTTCAGTTGACACAATCACCACCGGCAAAGTCAACAATGCCAGGGTTAATGATGCCCACATCAAACCCGGCGTACCAAAAGTTGCTGCCGGCAGGGCTTCAGGAAAAAACAGTCGGTCGATATTGCCGCCAAGAAAATAAACAAAAAAGCCGAGACCAAACACACCATAAACAATCGATGGTACACCGGCGAGATTATTCACCGCGATACGAATCAGACGAATCACCGGACCCTGTTTTGCATACTCTCTCAAATAAAGTGCTGCAATCACACCCAGAGGCGTTACCAGTACCGACATTAACAACACCATCATCACGGTACCGAAAATGGCCGGAAATACACCGCCTTCAGTATTCGCTTCACGGGGATCATCGCGGAGGAAATTAATAAACGAGTGTACATAATGAATTATTTTTTCAAATACATTCATCGCATTGGGTTTTAAAACAGAGACAAAATTCGCCATGGATAATTCAACCACCCGACCATCCATGACTTCAAAATGCGCGCTGTCCCGCTCAATCGCAGTATGCAACTCGGCCAGCTTGACCCTTAGAGTCTGATACTCTGCATCCAGTGCCTTTTCTTTTGCTGCAATACGAGAAATATTTTTCTCTGTAGCGGTATTAGAGAGCTCGAGTTTTTTTCGATCAAGACGCAGGTCTTCAAGCTGGTAATTAATGGCACCAATAGCGCCTCGTTCAAGACTGACAATCTCGGCTCGTAACTCGGTCACTCGTGCCAGTCTTTTTTCAAGTTCGGCCCAGGCGGCTTCACCTTCAGCAACTAAAGTGCCCTTTTCATTCACCTGTTTCAGATAACCGTAAAAATCACCCCATTCAACTCGCTCCAGAACAATCAGATCATCCGGGGTGGATTGTTGCGAAATATTATGTTCAGTGAGCCAGCGAAAATCAGCGTATAAATCACGGTTACCGGTTTTAACTAACCAGCGAGGTATAGCCGTTAGCCCCTCAGGTGCTTCGCCATAACCCGACTCAACAAAACGCTCAACACCGATACTTTCTGACTCAACCAGTTCACCAATGACTTTCTCCTGCTGGCCATTAGTCAGATAACGCATTTCAACAATATCGGACGCCCAGAAATGTCCTAGACCACGCACTGCAATTAATGTCAGCAAGCCAAATACCACTAACATACTGATACTGACAGCGCCTGCATTTAACCAGATCCAGGGTTCGCCGCTGCGCCACCATTCTTTTACATTATTCACTGCTGATTTATTATTCACGTTTTAAAACCCGATACCTGTTTTATAAACTACTGTAACGTTTACGTAAGCGCTGTCTAACAACTTCAGCCACCGTGTTAAACATAAAGGTCACCATAAACAACACCAGTGCGGCCAGGAACAGAATACGATAATGACTACTGGCCACTTCTGACTCGGGCAACTCAACGGCAATATTTGCCGACAGTGTACGCATACCCTGAAAAATACTCGCATCCATGATGGGCGTATTACCCGTGGCCATTAATACAATCATGGTTTCACCCACGGCTCGACCCAGACCAATCATCACTGCCGAAAAAATACCCGGGCTTGCGGTCAGCAAAACGACACGCATCAGGGTTTGCCAGGGCGTCGCACCCAGTGCCAGCGAACCATTGGTTAAATGTCGGGGCACACTGAAAATGGCATCTTCTGTAATTGAAAAAATAGTCGGTATCACCGCAAGACCCATAGCAATACCCACCACCAGTGAATTTCGCTGATCATAACCAATGCCGAAATTCTCCAGCATCCAGTGTTTGATATCACCGGCAAATAACAATGCTTCGAAAAACGGCGCCAGGGTAAATGACAACCAGACCAGAACCACGACCACCGGCATTAACAATGCCGCCTGCCAGCCATAAGGTACGAGTCGACGAACCGTCGATGGCAAGGCTGCCCAGATACCAGCAAATAGTAACAGGCCGACGGGCAGGACAAATGACAACGACAGAATAGCCAGCAGGTTTTCTTCCACCACCGGCGCAAACCATAAACCCGCCAGAAAACCGAGAATAACCGTAGGCAGCGCTTCCATGATTTCAATACTCGGCTTCACTACACCGCGCATTTTAGGCGCCATAAAATAGGCCGTGTAGATCGCCCCCATAATCGCCAGCGGCACGGCAATCAACATGGCATAAAAGGCCGCCTTTAATGTACCAAAAGCTAATGGCGCCAGACTGAACTTGGGTTCAAAATCATTATCCGCCGATGATGACTGCCAGATATATTTAGTTTCGTCATAACCTTCATACTGCACCTCACCCCAGAGCGCATTCCACGACAGTTCAGGATGAGGATTATTAATGGCGTAAACAGATACCTGACCATCCACGGTTTCGACTAGTAATTTATTAGCCCGGGGTGACAGGTTAACCCGGCGAACAGCCACTTCGCTTAATTTTTCTTTTAACAACAGTCGATCAGCCGTCGTGTGATAAAGCAAAAGCTCACCCTGCTGATTAACGGTCACCAGACCTTTACGACGCATCTCTGTAATCAGAAAATCCAGTTCCGCACTCGACTTAAAACCGCGTACATCGGCCAGTCGATATTCATTTTTCTGATTACGCTGCAACGACCATTGACGCACCGTACCCTGATCATCACTGGCAATTAATGAATTACCGCCGAGCAACATAGCCAGTTTTGTTAACTGACGACCCGGCTCAATGAGCAGTAGCTGATTAACCTGCTCAACGGCTTCGATGTCACTGATATCATAAAAAACCAGATGCCCATCCCTGCTGGCAAGATACAACCAGTGAGCAGCCGTATCCACCAGCATGAAATCCACATTAAGGGCTATATCCTGAACACTGGTGAGTTCGGGCTCTGCCAGTTCATCACCGTCTTCGACTTCGTATGACTGCAGCAATAACTGACCATCCGTATCTATAGCCAGCAGTGTTAACCTTTCTTCATTACGAATCACTTTCAGGTGACGGATATGATCTATATCCTTTAATTCGATTGCTTCTTCACCAAAAGGAAATGACACCAGCGGATTCAACACACGCTGATCATTAACAAAATTAACCCGGTACGCAATTTGCAGAAACAGCAGACGGTTATCATCCAGCATTAGCGCCAGACGTTTACCTTCAACATCGATACTCACCACCTGGGCAATTTCACTGGCACCATTCAGATCAATAGACTCTGTTAAGACTTCTTCACCGGTTTGCATACTAAAGAAAACCAGATCGCCATTCTTCTGAATCCTGAGAGCCAGCTGACCACTTTCTTCAATCACCTGATAACGGGCGTCATCAGCAATAAACGATGATTCAAACTGATTCTGCAATTCAATAGATGCAGACTGAAATATAGGAAAAACCACCCAGAGCAGGTAAAAGAAAATCAGCACAATGGCAAAGATCACGCTAATACCACCCAGGCCAATGGTGTAACGCGCGACATTATCGATAATAGCCCGCTTACGCTGGCGCCAGGATTGCTCTGTGATGCTGGATTGGTTCATGGGATCGTATTTTATTACTGTTTTATGACAGTTTTGTTACAAAGATCAGGGATTACAGCCTGAGCGCGAAATAGTTTGATTTCAGGACACTCTTCAACGCTCTGGCTAATGACGCCTGACGACTCAGATCAGTCATTGTTGTTTTTTAAAAGAAAACGCAAATGAACGCAAACAACGCAAATAAAGCCTGATTACTATATTGTCATCCTAAACGTGATCGAACAACCTTGCTAACTAATAATCTAAGATCTTTCGGCAATTACCCTATATTACTTTACTTGCCTATATTCACGTTGTCGAAGATTGCGCTCATGACGAAATTAACATACAAATATGAATTAATTATTTTCGTTAATTCGCATTTATTTGCATTTTTCTTTTGCTTTTGAACTGGTTTTACCAGAGCAGCATCAGTAGCTTAAATTAAAACTCTGACAGCCTCCTGTTGACCAAAAGCAGAAGCTCAATTGATACCCAAAAACAACAAAGGCCGCATCATGCGGCCCCTGTCTATACACTGACTAACTCTGCTTAATTAAGCTTGGCCAGTTCCTTAGCTACAACTTTTGCAGGCAATGGAATATAACCATCTTTAATCACCACGTTCTGACCTGCTTTTGACAACATCAGTTTAACAAACTCACGCTCAAGGGGTGCAACGGGTTTGTTAGGATGCTTGTTGATATAGACATACAGGTAACGTGATAATGGATAAGTTTTGTTAATCGCATTTTCAGCTGTTGCCGCAACAAAAGGCTTACCCGCTTTCTTGCTCAGTGCCACTGCTTTAACGCCGGATGTTTTGTAACCAATGCCCGAGTAACCGATACCATTCAATGAAGATGAGATAGATTGTACGACAGATGCTGAACCCGGCTGTTCATTAACACTGTTTTTATAGTCACCCTTACACAGGCCTTTTTTCTTGAAGTAACCATAGGTACCTGAAACAGAATTACGACCGTATAACTGAATAGTACGATTAGCCCATGAGCCTTTCAGACCCATATCACCCCAGTTAGTAATATCCGCATTAGCACCGCATTTACGGGTAGCCGAGAATATCGCATCCACCTGAGGAATCGTCATGCCCTTGATTGGATTATCTTTATTCACATAAACCGCCAGCGCATCAATCGCTACACGAATTTCCGTGGGTTTATAACCAAATTTCTTTTCGAAAGCCTCGATTTCCTTGCTCTTCATTTTACGACTCATCGGGCCCATCTTTGATGTGCCTTCAGTCAATGCAGGGGGTGCAGTTGATGAACCCGCCGCCTGAATTTCAATACTCACATTCGGGTACTGACGTTTAAACTCTTCAGCCCAGAACGTCATCAGGTTAGCCAGGGTATCAGAACCCACACTGCTTAATTTACCTGAGACACCACTGACCGCTGAGTAATCAGCCAGAGCAGGGTCAACTTTTACTTCAGCAGCAGCACTGCCGGCCCATAATGCGGTGGTTAAACTGATAAGCGCAATTGCACGATTGAATTTCATTCTTTTAAACTCCGATTGATTTAACTGGGGTGAATTATGAAAGTGAAATATGACAATTGTATGAATCCATAATTACATATTGGTTACAGATGACAAAAAATTATTGAGAAAAAGATAACAGCTTAAGTCCGCAAATGATCGCTCTTATGCCTCCATGCACCCGCGACATTAGTACATCCATGTACGTCAACGCGAATAAACGCTAATGTTTTGTTTATGCACCGACGGTGCATTGCATCCCATAAATAATTTGCGTTAATTAGCGTTCATTTGCGGACTAATTTTTATAATTTTGCTTCAGTCACTACAGATAACCTAACCCGCCTTAACCGTCGCATCATTTTCATCATGCACCAGACGTGCCTGCGGGAAGAAACAGCAGAATTCCGAACCCTGGCCCGGATTACTTTCAATGTGTAACTCTGCATCATGACGACGCAACACCTGTTTCACTATCGCCAGCCCCAGCCCGGTACCGCCACTGGAACGTGAACGCCCGACATCGACCCGGTAAAAACGCTCAGTCAGTCTTGGCAGATGCTGATGTGCAATACCCGGTCCATTATCCCGCACACAGAATCGTGCAGAATCACCATAGGCCAGCCACTCAATTTTGATTTCACCACCCTCGGGTGTGTAACGAATGGCATTGGTGACCAGATTATTAAAGCCACTGTAGATTTCTTTTTCTATGCCTCTCAGGCGAATATCACTATCGGCTTCCAGTGTAATCGTGTGTGCCCCGTGACTTAACTGCTCAGCCTCGGTAAGAATATTTTTTAATAGACTGGCAATGTTAATCACCGAACTGTCACTCAGACCTGCCGGTGCGCCGGTATCAAGACGGGACAGTAACAACAGGTCTTCAACCAGCGACTTCATGCGCTGTGCCGGTGCCTCAATACGATCGATATACTCTTTTAATGCCGCCCTGTCACAGTCTTCACAATCCTTCATGGTTTCCAGATAACCCATAATCACCGTCAGCGGTGTGCGAAGCTCGTGTGACACATTACCAATAAAATCCCGGCGCATGGTCATCAGTCGTTGAATATGGGTGACATCACCCACCAGCATCAGGCGCTGATCTTTACCATAAGGCGTCATCCGAATATTCAGTACCCGGGTAATATCCAGCGGTGAGGCAATTTCAAGATGCTCGGCATAATCGCCGGCCAGCAGATAATGAATAAAACGGGGGTTACGAATAAAGTTACCAATATACTGACCCTGATCAGAAGATTTTAAACCCAGTATGCTGGATGCGGCGGGATTAAAGCGCACAATACTGCCGTCTTTATCCAGCACCACTGCGGCATCAGGTAAGGCACTGGATGTTTCCTGCCAGCGACGCAACAGATCAGACAGGCGTTTTTTACGTTTACTACTGCGTGACCGAATACGAAACATGCGAAAGGCAAGATCATCGAAAATCCCGTCAAAATCATCCGGCTCGGTTAAACTGCCACGCATCCAGGTTGCAAATTTCTGATAACGATTCGACAACAAAATCAGATAGGCAACAAATCCGGCGATGATACCCCAGAGCGGAAAACCCAGCAGTAAACCCACCAGCCAGGCAACAAAAACAATACCGGTAATACGCCAGAATTCATTAGACCAGAACGATGACATGGGAAATTGTTTTAAGCCTTAAGATTATTGATCGGAGAACCGGTAGCCAGAACCGCGTACCGTTTGCACTAATTTATCATAACCATAGGGAGAAAGCAGCTTACGCAAACGCAGGATATGCACATCCACGGTACGCTCCTCAACATAGACATTACGTCCCCAGACCATATCCAGCAACTGTTCACGACTATACACCCTGTCTGGATGCTGCATAAAAAATTCCAGCAACTTGAATTCTGTTGGGCCTATCTCTACTGACTTTCCTGCGACACTGAGTCGGTGCGCCTGAAGATCCAGCATCATGTCCTTCACCTGCAAACTACCATCTTCATCATTACTGCTACGGCGTAACAGAGATTTCATTCGGGCGAGTAATTCTTTCGGCGAGAAAGGTTTGGTAAGAAAATCATCGACGCCGGTATCGAAGCCCTTGAGCACATCCGCTTCTTCAGAGCGAGCGGTTAACATAATCACCGGAATGTTTTTTGTTAAATCATCTCGACGAATACGGCGCACAAAATCCGGGCCATTCATACCGGGCAACATCCAGTCAACCAGCATAATATCCGGTAACAGGGTACCGAGTTTTTCCAGTGCCAGCTCAGCATCTTCTGTTTGCACTACCGCATAACCGGCTTTCTCCAGCGAGAATGCCAGCATCTCACGGATATCCACATCATCTTCAACGACAAGTACATGCTTATTACTCATTAAATCCACAATCCCATGGTTTTACATTGCCGCTATTAGATTACGAAATTATGACAGCTTTATGACAATGGTTATGATTTTAACTGTAAATACCCATAGATACTGTCATTAAGAAACAAAACATAGATTGCCGCGTCACTGCGTTCCTCGCAATGACAAGAAGAAATTATAGAGTCTAAATTATGTATTATAAAAATTTAGCAACGATAAGTAATTGTTCATAAAGCTATATTTTACTGTCATTGCGAGCGCAGCGCGGCAATCTCGGGGTTAACTGCCTGAATGCATCATGCTTAAACAACCGGATTGTCGCGCCACTGCGTTCTTCGCAATGGCTGAGACCTCGAACCTTGCAATAACAGAAACCCCGAACTCAGAATAAATTACGTATCACATTCAACAGTAGAAACAACACGGTAGTGGCAAAACCCAGTTTCGGGATCCACACTGAAAATACCCTGACTCCTTCCGGCGTCGGCTGCTTGTCCTTTATTCTGATCAGGGCCAGATTAATCAGGGCAAACACAATCAGAATCAGAAAACTGGTCATTTCCGCCAGCGTCACCATGGGCAGCATAATGGCAAACAACATCATCAAAGACACTACTAACAGGGTACTGTTCACCGGTGTTCGGGTGGGCGGATGAATTTTAGAGAACCATCGGGGCAACCAGCCACGGCTGCCCATACCATAAAGTAAACGGGAAGCCATAATCAGCTGAATCAGCGCACCATTCACCACAGCGAACATACCAATCACACTGATAATAATCGGCGAATTGCCGGTGGCCGCCGTATAAACGTCGGCCAGTGGTGCTTCACTCTGTGCCAGTTGCTGAGGATCAACCAGCAGAACCGAAACACTAGCCACACCGGCATATAACAGCGTCGAAATAATCACCGCCAGGAAAATTGCCCTCGGCATATTACGTTGTGGATCTTTAACCTCCTCTGCCACATTGACCATATCCTCAAAACCCAGATAGGCATAAAAGGCCAGAAAAGCCCCGGCAAAGATACCGACGAATGAAAAGTGGCTGGTTGATTCGGGAATGGCGGCGATATTCTGTTTCATCATCGGCACCTGCTCCGCACCCACCCAGATGATTAAACATAAACCGGCGATTTCCAGCAGGGTAAAAAATGATGCGACTTTCACCGACTGGCTAATGCCCCACACTGCCAGAGCACCGAGTATACACAACAGTGTGGCAATAATGGCTGCCGACGGTACGGCCTGAAAGGCGGGAACAAAATCAATCAGCGTGACTTTAAAATAACCGGCAAAGCCATGGGCAATGGCTGCAGATGACACAATAGTGGCGCTAACAATCAGCAGCCCAACCACCATAGATAACCAGCGCAGCTGAAAGCCTTCATATAAATAAACCGCTTCACCGGCACTCACCGGATAACGAGCCGATAATTCCGCATAGGTCAGCGCCGAGATGGCCGCGATAATGGATGCCAGGAAAAAAGACAAAGGTGCAAAGTAACCGGCTTCCCCCGCCACCTTACCCACCAGCACATAAATACCCGCCCCGAGGATATTACCCAGACCGTAGAAGGTAATTAGTGGTAGATTCAAACTGCGTTTTAAAGAAAGATTATTGTTATTCATTTGTATTTATTTAAGCCACAGGCGTGAGCCAGATCATACCTTGAATTGTATAAAACTGATTTATTTTTTCAGTTGTCAGGGCTGAAAAACCGATCAGCTTCAGCCTTCTCATCACTGATTCCACTAAGTGAAAGCCCGTTGACATAGATCAAACCCCGTTCTGTCGCGGCTTGCTAATGCAGGTGTAAAAAATTTGTAATTTATTCTTGGTATCCACTATATCTTGTGTTATTTTATTTCGAGACCACTATATAAAGATAATTAAAGTCTAATAAACAAATAACTAATATAGCTTTAAAACGCCCAACATAGCCTTAAACTATAATAATAACGTAGGAATTAACAAAATGACTGCACCCCAACTACATGCTGTACCCAATAACGTTAATGAAGTCCCCTACCAGGAAGCCTCCCTTGATATCTGGGACACCAAATACCGACTGAAAGCCAAAGATGGTAGCGCCGTTGACCAATCCATTGATGACTCCTATGCCCGCGTTGCCCGCGCACTGGCCGATGTAGAAACCACCGATGAACTGAAAAAAGAATGGCATGAAAAGTTCCTCTGGGCTCTGCGTCACGGTGCCATTCCTGCCGGTCGCATTATTTCCAATGCCGGTGCACAGGAGCACAAACCGGCTACCTCTACCATTAACTGTACCGTATCCGGCATCGTCACCGACTCCATGGATGACATTCTTGGCAAGGTACATGAAGCCGGCCTGACCCTGAAAGCTGGTTGTGGCATTGGTTACGAATTTTCTACTCTACGCCCCAAAGGTGGTTATGTATCCGGTGCCGGTGCCTACACCTCAGGCCCACTGTCGTTCATGGATATCTACGACAAAATGTGTTTCACCGTATCCTCGGCCGGTGGTCGTCGCGGCGCTCAGATGGCGACGTTTGATGTCGGCCATCCCGATGTCTTCGACTTCATCAAGGCCAAGCGTGAAGACGGTCGCCTGCGTCAGTTCAACCTGTCATTACTGATCACCACCGATTTCGTCGAAGCGGTCAAAAATGATAAAGACTGGCCTCTTGCCTTCCCCATGACCACAAAAGAATATGTGAAGGAAAAACTGGATTTACAGAACAGTGACAAGGTGATCTGGCGCGAATGGCCAGTAAAAGAAGGCTACATCACTAATGATGCCGGTCAGGTGGCCTGTCTGGTAAGCCGTGTCGTACCGGCCCGTCGTTTATGGGACAGCATCATGGCCTCGACTTATGATTATGCCGAGCCCGGTTTTATCCTTATCGATAAGGTCAACGAACTTAATAACAACTGGTTCTGCGAAAACATCCGCGCCACCAACCCCTGTGGTGAGCAACCTCTGCCGCCTTATGGCAGCTGCCTGCTGGGTTCTATTAATCTGACCCGTTTCGT
>JAPHQX010000067.1 GCA_026196035.1 Gammaproteobacteria bacterium | reverse complement strand
TGCTCATGATGCATGGCAATAATGACCGAACCCGCTGCCAGGAATAACAGTGCCTTAAAGAAAGCATGGGTCATTAAATGGAACACGGCAGATGAATAGGCTGATACACCAAGTGCAACGGTCATATAACCCAGTTGCGAAAGTGTTGAATAAGCCACTACACGTTTGATGTCGTTCTGCACAATACCAATCAGCCCCATAAAGAAGGCTGTAATAGCACCAATTACCAGGACAAAACTTAATGCCGTTTCCGACCATTCAAACAATGGCGACATACGTGCCACCATGAAGATACCTGCGGTAACCATAGTTGCCGCATGAATCAAAGCCGAGATAGGTGTTGGACCTTCCATAGAATCAGGAAGCCAGACATGCAATGGCACCTGTGCTGATTTACCCATAGCACCAATAAATAACAGAATACAAATCACCGTCATCACTGACCATTCTGTTCCTGGAATAATCGTCATGGTCTGATTAGCAATCTGAGCAGACTTCTGGAATACATCAACATAATCCAGACTACCGGCATACATCACGACTGCGGCAATACCCAGAATAAAACCAAAGTCACCGACACGATTAACCAGGAAGGCTTTCAGGTTTGCATAGATAGCGGTTTCTTTCTTGTACCAGAAACCAATCAGTAAATAAGAAACCACGCCAACCGCTTCCCAGCCAAAAAACAGCTGCATGAAGTTATTCGACATGACCAGCATCAACATAGAGAAGGTAAACAGGGAGATATAACTGAAGAAGCGCTGGTATCCGGGATCATCATGCATATAACCAATGGTATAAACATGTACCATCAGGGAGACGCCAGTAACCACCGCCATCATCATCACCGTTAGATGATCAACCAGGAAGCCAACTTCAAAACTCAGGCCATCACTGATCAACCAGGTGTAAACCGTCTGGTTATAAACAGCACCACCATCAAAGACAATATGATTCAATGCGATAAGCGAAAGAATAAATGACACGCCGACACCGGCAATTGTCACCGTATGCGCACCTGCACGACCAATCTGCTTACCGAAGAAACCGGCAGCAATAGCGCCAAATAAAGAAGCAAGCGGAATGGCTAAATAAATATTTTCCATGATCACCCCTTCATACTATCCAGTTCGGCCACATTAATTGTGCGACGATTACGGAACAACACCACAAGGATAGCTAAACCAATAGCGGCTTCGGCTGCGGCAACCGTCAGAATAAAGAAAACAAATACCTGACCGGCTGTATCTCCAAGGAAATGTGAGAACGCAATAAAGTTGATATTAACTGCCAGCAGCATCAATTCAATGCACATCAGAATAATGATGACATTTTTTCGATTAATAAAGATGCCCGCTACACTGATAGCAAACATAATGGCACCTAAAGTTAAATAACTGGACAGTGGAATCATTTTTTCTCTGCATCCATTTTTACAATACGTAAACGATCTTCTTTTTTAACCATAATCTGTTTTGCGGGTGTCTGATATTTTGTCTCTGGACGTCGGCGCATGGTTAGCGCAATGGCCGCAACAATAGCCACCAGCAGAATCACTGAAGCAATTTCAAATGGATAAACATAATCGGTATACAGAACCTTACCCAGCTGCTTAGTATTATTGTAATCAGCTGCATGACGCGCAGGCTCGGCAATTACATCCAGACCAAAATTCTCAGGCCCTACCACCAGCACCATCTGCATCAGCAATAACAGCGCAATCAAAATACCTACTGGCAGAAAACGCATAAAACCTTCACGCATTTTCGTCACATTAATATCCAGCATCATCACCACAAACAGGAACAGCACCATGACCGCACCGACATAAACCAGTACCAGAGTAATCGCCAGGAACTCAGCTTCCAGTAGCAACCAGACACCTGATGTTGCAAAGAAAGTTAAAACCAGTGACAGAGCCGAGTGCACAGGATTGCGTGATGCAATTACACCCACAGCTCCCAGAATCATCACTCCGGAAAAAACATAAAATACGATTTCAAGAAAACTCATTATATTTTTTCAGCCCTATCTGTATTTAGCATCAGCTGCTTTATTGGCGGCGATTTCAGTTTCATATTTATCACCCACTGCCAGCAACTTATCCTTGGTCATAATATTCTCACCACGATTTTCAAAATGGTATTCAAAAATATGTGTTTCCACTATGGCATCAACGGGACAGGCTTCTTCACAGAAACCACAATAAATACACTTGAACAGGTCAATGTCATAACGTGTCGTTCTTCTAGTGCCGTCATCGCGCTCAGCCACATCAATGGTGATTGCCAGAGCCGGACAAACTGCTTCACATAATTTACAGGCAATACAACGTTCTTCACCATTAGCATAACGACGCTGCGCATGCAGGCCACGAAAACGTGGTGACATAGGTGTTTTTTCTTCTGGATACTGAACCGTGATTTTTCTGGCAAACAAATAACGCCCGGTCACTGACAATCCCTTGAGCAACTCAAGGAACATGAAACTTTTAATATAATGTTTTAACAGTCTCATCATGTTCTCCTATACCGCCCAGGGCCCAATTTGCATCACCGCCATGACGGCCTCAACAAATATCCAGACGATGGTAACCGGTATAAATACTTTCCAGCCGAGACGCATAATCTGGTCATAACGATAACGCGGGAATGTTGCACGCAACCAGAGGAACATAAAAATAAAGAAAGCTGTTTTTGCCAGGAACCAGTGCATACCATTACCCAGCAACAAGGAGTCGCTTGCAACCAGCCCTTCAAGTGGTGATAACCAGCCACCGAAAAACAGAATCGAAGTCAGTGCAGCGATTAAAATAATATTGGCATATTCTGCGAGGAAGAAAACTGCAAACGCCATACCTGAATAATCAACATGGAAACCGGCGACAATTTCAGACTCACCTTCAGCAACGTCAAAAGGTGCGCGATTGGTTTCAGCGACACCGGAAATAAAATAAACAAAGAACAGTGGAAATAATGGCCAGATAAACCAGTCACTCACTCCACCCTGCTGTTTGGCAATGATATCACCGAGATTCAAACTACCACCGGCCATTAAAACCCCCACCAGCGCAAACCCCATGGCAATTTCATAAGACACGACCTGTGCAGCCGAACGCAGGGCACCCATCATGGCGTATTTTGAATTAGATGCCCAGCCGGCAACAATAACACCGTAAACACCCATTGATGTCAGCGCCAGAATATAAAGCAGAGCCGCATTTACATCAGCCAGCACCCAGCCATCATTAAATGGAATTACCGCCCATGCCGCCAGTGCAGGTGCAATAGATAAAATAGGTGCGCCTAAAAACAGAAAACGATTAGCATTGGTTGGAATAATGATTTCCTTGAACATCAGCTTGACGGCATCAGCAATAGGCTGCAACCAGCCCTTTGGACCAACGCGATTAGGGCCGATACGCACCTGCATATAACCAATGATTTTACGTTCTGCGTAGGTCACATAAGCCACCGACAACATCAATGGCACCATAATAATGACAATAAAGAACAGGTTGCCAAATAAAGCCTGCGCCCACAGTGGCAGCCATTCCCAGATAGACATTGCAAAACTGATAACCGTTTCAATCATGCTTACACCTTCTCCAGCTCAATGGGACCGAAGACATTAGCCAGCATTAAAGTATTTTCCTGTGCTGCAGAAATCCATACACATCCGTCAGGCACGCCTTCATCAATCACTAATGACAGATAAGCATGACCGCCCTGCATAGCTTTAACTTTTTCAGCACCGGCAACACCTGACTGATCGGCCTGACGACTGTTCATACGTGCACAGTCCTGATCTGCATCGCTTGTTGATTGCAATGCTGAAGCGCGACGCACCAGAGCATCAATTGCATACAGGGGAACATCACCCACACGCTGTAACTGGCCAGTGGATTTTTCAATCTTGATTGCCTGACTCGCAACCGCATTGTTTAATTCTATATTCTGACAGGATTGCTTTAATTCATCTTTCACATCCAGCGATGATACATAATCAAAACCATCCAGATTAAACAGATTGCCTAGCACACGAAGAACTTTCCAGCCGGGTCGTGATTGACCAACAGGTACACTGGCACCTTTAAAACCCTGCCAGAAACCTTCAGCATTAACATAGGTACCTGATGTTTCTGTAAATGCCGCCAGTGGTAAAATCACATCCGCATAATCTTTTAATTTATCAGATACATAACTGCTAATAGCGACGACACAGTCGGTATTGTTTGCAGCCTCAATAGCCTGCGCACCATTGGCTACATCAAACTCAGGCTCGACATTAAAAGTAATCAAACCTTTTAATGGATTTGTTTTCATATCTGAAATACTGGCAGCTGAATTATTCACTGCCTGTCCTGCAACGCTACGATGAGGCACTGCACCGGCTAACCAGGCACCGGCCGCATTCGCTTCCGGAATATAACCCAGTATGGAATTAGTTTGCTCGGCAATGAGATTAGCTAACTGACGAATCACGGATAACTGCGGATGCTGAGTTGCAATAGCACCCAGTAAAACCGTTGCTCTTTCAGCCCGCTTTAAACTGTCGGCAATCAGTTTATGTGACTCATTAATCTGTGCATTGTTAACCACATCAGCAACATGCGCCGGTACCGATGCACCTTCACATACTGATTTAGCAATGGCCGCCAAATCTTCCAGCATTCCACTGGCCGAAGAGGCACACTCAGCTGCAACAGGAAAATGCCAGTCAAATTTTCTTGGATTGACAAAACTGATACTGGCACCCTTATTAATGGCTGCCTTGCGTAAACGATGGGCAATCAATGGCTGGTCTTTACGCACATGAGAACCAATCAATAAAGCCGCATCAAGCTGCTCAAGCTGTTCAATATTCTGACCCAGCCATGGCATAACCGGCGCGATATCCTGATCAGTAAAATCTACCTGACGCAGACGATGATCAATATTGTTACTACCCATACCACGAACAAGTTTCTGTAACAGATAATGTTCTTCAATAGTTGAATTAGGCGATATCCATGCACCCAGTTGACTGGCGTCTGCCGCACTGACAACAGCCTGCAAACCTTCTACTGCTTTTTGTAATGCATCATCCCAGTCACATTCACGCCATTCACCTTTTACTTTAATCATCGGTGTTGTCGCACGATCAGCAGCCTCTATACCCTGGTAACTAAAACGATCACGATCCGAAATCCAGACCTCATTAATCGCTTCATTATCACGGGGAACAACACGAACAACCCTGCCACGCAAGGTATGGATATTAATATTAGATCCTACAGAATCATGAGGTGCGACACCGGGATGTTGCTCCATTTCCCAGGCACGTCCTGCAAATCGTGAAGGCTTGGCCGTTAAAGCGCCAACCGGACAGATATCAATAACATTGCCTGACATTTCTGAATCAACACTTTTCTCAATGAAGGTACCTATCACCATACGATCACCGCGATCAGTCGCCCCCAGCTCACGCATACCGGCAATTTCTTCACCAAATCGAATGCAACGGGTGCACTGAATACAGCGGGTTAATTCCGTTTCAATTAAAGGACCAATATCTTTATCAAACACAACTCGTTTGATATCACTGTATTGAGAAACATCACCGCCGTAACCCATGGATACATCCTGCAACTCACATTCGCCACCCTGATCACAGATCGGACAATCCAGCGGATGATTAATCAACAGAAATTCCATAACAGATTTTTGTGCAGCGATAGCTTTAGGTGATTTGGTATGTACCACCATGCCATCCATAATCGGTGTTGCACAGGCAGGCATTGGCTTGGGCGCTTTTTCAACATCAACCAGACACATACGACAGTTCGCCGCGACAGATAATTTCTTGTGATAACAGAAACGCGGAACACGAATACCATTATCATCAGTCACAGAAATCAACATCGCACCCTTAGGTGCTTTTAGCTCCTGACCATCGACCGTAATTGTTACCAGTTCTTCAGTCATGCTTTATGCCGTCCCAACCATACTGCGTTTGTGTTCAATGTAATATTCAAATTCATCACGAAAATGTTTTACAAAACTTCTTACTGGCATGGCAGCAGCATCGCCCAGGGCGCAAATAGTGCGGCCTTCGATCTTACTCGCTACATCATCCAGTTTATCCAGATCTTCCGGCATACCCTTGCCTTCAACAATTCTTGTTAACATGCGATACAACCAGCCGGTACCTTCACGACAGGGCGTACACTGACCGCAGGATTCGGAAAAATAAAAACGTGAAAGACGCTGCAGTACTTTTACCATGTCAGTGGTTTCATCCATCACTATCACCGCGCCTGAACCCAGCATGGAACCCACTTGAGTAATCGAATCGTAATCCATATTGGCCTGCATCATAATATCTGCCGGTACCACAGGAACCGATGAACCACCGGGAATAACCGCTTTCAGTTTACGACCATCTTTTACGCCACCGGCCAGTTCAAGAAGCTCTTTAAATGGCATACCCATGTTAACTTCAAAATTACCCGGCTTATTAACATGACCAGAAACTGAAAAACATTTCACACCACCGGAATTTTCTACGCCCAGTTTGGCAAACCATTCACCACCATTACGCACAATACTCGGAACAGAGGCTAAAGACTCTGTATTATTAATGGTTGTTGGCTTACCGTATAAACCGACATTGGCAGGGAATGGGGGTTTAAATCTTGGCTGACCTTTTTTACCTTCCAGTGATTCCAGCAAGGCCGTTTCTTCACCACAGATATAAGCACCTGCACCCAGCGTAGGATACAAATCAAAATCAACACCGGAACCTGAAATATTTTTCCCCAGGTAGCCATTTTCATAGGCTTCTTTGACAGCCTGCTCAAAATGCAGATAAGGCTCATCCATAAACTCGCCACGCATATAATTGTAACCGACAGTTGCACCTATGCAGTAACCGGCGATAAGCATGCCTTCAACTAGCGCATGAGGATTGAATCTTAAAATATCACGGTCTTTACAGGTGCCTGGTTCAGATTCATCTGAATTACAAACGATGTATTTTTGTACCGGTGCCGTGCGCGGCATAAAACTCCATTTTAGTCCGGTAGGAAAACCTGCACCACCACGACCACGTAAACCTGAAGATTTCACAATTTCAATAACATCTTCCGGTGGAATTTTTTCATCGAGAATTTTTTTCCACGCCTGGTAACCACCTACTTTCAGATAGTTCTCATAAGACCAGGGCTGGTCTTCAAACTGCAATGTCGCGTAACAGACTTCGTTCGCCATGGTTACTCCAGACCGTCGATAATCTCATCAACCTTTTCAGGTGTGAGATCTGTGTAATACTTGTGATTGACCTGCATCATCGGACCACCGGCACAGGCTGCCAGACATTCTTCTTCTTTCTTCAGATAAATACGACCATCCGCTGTGCTTTCACCCAGTTTAATATCGAGTTTCTTTTCCAGATGATCAACGATTGTGTCTGAACCCATCAACATGCAGCAGACATTAGTGCAAACAGCAACATTGTGTCGCGCGACCGGATTGAGTTCATACATAGAATAGAAGCTGGCCACTTCATAAACTTCAATTTTTGAAAGTTCCAGATACTCAGCCACAGCATCCATTAACTCAACGGTTAAAAAGCCATTATTCTGATGCTGTGCCGCACGTAATGCCGCCAGCACTGCAGATTTTTTCTTGTCTGCAGGATAACGCTTTAACCAGCTGTCAATATCTTCCAGCGTATGTTTCGATAATATGTTTTCAGATTCACTCATTAGCGGTCAATCTCACCAAATACAATATCCTGTGTACCAATCACGGCCACAACGTCTGCCAGCATATGACCCTGGGTCATTTCATCCAGCGCAGATAAATGTGCAAAACCTGGCGCACGAATTTTCATACGATAGGGTTTGTTGGCACCGTCAGAAACGATATACACACCAAACTCACCCTTTGGATGTTCGATAGCACCATAGGCTTCACCCTCAGGCAGACAGAAGCCTTCGGTAAACAATTTAAAATGATGAATCAGCGATTCCATATCGGCTTTCATTTCTTCGCGCTTAGGCGCTGCTATTTTATGATCTTCCAGCATGATCGGGCCGGGGTTAACTCGCAGCCAGTCAACACACTGTTTGATAATACGATTAGACTGACGCATTTCTTCAATGCGTATTAAATAACGGTCATAGGAATCGCCATTAGT
>JAPHQX010000086.1 GCA_026196035.1 Gammaproteobacteria bacterium | reverse complement strand
GCATAATCTGCCAGTGCATCGAGTATTTCTTTAATACCAAAATTATTAATCGCTGAACCAAAAAACACCGGCGTTAACTTACCTTCACGATAGGCCTGCATATCAAATTCATGACTGGCACCCTTAACCAGTTCGATTTCTTCACGCAATTCAGCAGCCTGTGTCCCCAGTTTTTCATCCAGCGCCGGATTATCCAGGCCCTGAATGACTTCACCTTCCTGAATCTTACCGCCATGGGTGGCACTAAAGAAATGTACGCTATCATCATAAAGATTAAATACACCCTTAAATCCTTTACCCATACCAATGGGCCAGGTCATGGGTGCACACTGAATATTTAAAATGGTTTCTACATCATCCAGCAAATCAATGGGCTCACGGGCTTCACGATCCATTTTATTTACAAAAGTGATAATCGGTGTATCGCGTAAACGACAGACATCCATCAATTTGATGGTGCGCTCCTCAACACCTTTTGCAGCATCTATGACCATCAGCGCTGAATCCACCGCAGTTAAGGTGCGATAAGTATCTTCAGAGAAATCCGCATGTCCTGGTGTGTCCAGTAGATTGATAATGCAGTCTTTATGAGGGAACTGCATGACTGAAGAGGTAACAGAAATACCACGTTGCTTTTCCAGCTCCATCCAGTCTGAAGTTGCATGGCGCGCAGCCTTTCGGCCTTTTACGGTACCCGCCATCTGAATGGCACCCCCAAATAACAACAGTTTTTCAGTCAGTGTTGTTTTACCCGCATCGGGATGGGAAATTATGGCAAATGTACGTCGACGCTGCATTTGCTGAAGATAATCAGACATAGAATATTCACATCAAAACAAAGTGGGCAAATTATACAGCAAGATAATTAGGGATACTCTGATCAGGTCTGATTATTTTATGCTGGTCAAAATCACCTGTATTTTCCCCGAAGTTTATTGCCATAGACTGGCTATTACGCCTCACTTTGTGAAATATACAAGCCATTTTCTCTCAACCTGATTCTAACCATGCTTGATCAGAGCATCCTGAAGAAAATTACACATACGGGGATTAATTCTGGTTTTCATCCTCAGGAATATTCAGCGCCTTAGCAAATATCAGCGCATTCTCCTTGCCTTCTTTGGCCGGATAATAATTCTTTCTCACACCAATCTCATTAAATCCTTCATCTTTATACAACTGAATGGCAATTTCATTGGACTCTCTAACCTCAAGAAAGATTGAATCTGTATCCATCTGTTCTGCCACATCAATTAGTTTATGCAGTACTTTTCGACCCAGGCCCTGACCACGACATTCATTGGAAACACACAGATTCAGAATATGAGCTTCATTAGCAGCAACCGTAATAATCCCATAGGCCTGTATCACCTCATCCTGCAGATAGACAAAACAGTTATAACCGACACGAATACAGTCTCGAAATATGCCCACTGTCCAGGGACTGAGATAAGCACTTTCTTCGATTTCAACAATGCGAGCCACATCATCAAAATACATGGGCCTGAAGCCGGTTACCGGTTCTATATCGGGATTGAGCGCCATAACTAACTATTGTTTGAGTAACTGTTTTACTTCTAGCAGATCCTGCCATGATTTTCGCTTTTCAACAGGTTTACGCAATAAATAAGCCGGGTGATAACTAACCCTCATCGGGATACCATTATATATATGTTTCTGCTGGCGCAGTTCGGCGAGCGGCTTCTGACTCACTAATAAATGATGCGCCGCAATACGACCCAGAGCAAGAATCAGTTTTGGTTGAACCAGTTTTATCTGTTGTTGCAAATAAGGATCACAACAGACGGTTTCACTGGTATGGGGATTTCTGTTATCCGGTGGCTGACATTTCAGTACATTGGTGATGTAAACCTTCTGCCGATCCAGCTCAATGGCCTTCATCATTGCATCCAGTAACTCACCTGCAGCTCCCAGAAAAGGCTCACCCTGACGATCATCTTCATCTTCTGGTGCATCACCAATAATCATTAAATCCGCATTGGGGTTACCTACACCGAATACCGTCCGGGTTCTTGTGCTATGCAATTCACATAACTGACATTGACTAACGGCCTTCTGTAACTGCTCCCATCCGAATGAAGAAATATCAGTCGATACAGGCCTGATCTCTGTTGCTGTTTCTTTATGTTCTACACTGACAGGCTCAACAGGCTGCGACTCAAGAGTATTCAGTGATGGTATTTCACACTCAACATCTGACGGATACTTTAAAGACCATGACTGTATGCCCATATCTTTCAGATACTGCAAACGAATGTCTTCAGACAGACAGCATCCCTGCTTCTGGATGATTTCAGCTTCAGTCAGATCCTGCTCAGTCACTTTTTAAACATCACCCAACTGAGGATGCTCTCTTTCTTCAGGCAACATAACTTTATTCAACGCATTGATATAGGCCTTGGTTGAGGCAATAACAATATCAGTATCCGCACCCTGACCATGCACAATCCGACCGTCATGTGACAGACGCACAGTTACTTCACCCTGTGAATCAGTACCACTGGTGATGTTATTAACCGAATATAACTGCAGTTCCGTGTTACTACTTACAACCTGCTCAATGGCTTTATAAGCGGCATCAACCGGTCCGCTACCCTGTGCAGTGGCTGAACATTCTTCACCATTAAGATTAATCACAATTTCGGCTTCTGGTATCTCACCGGTTTCTGAACACACTTTTAAACTTACCAGTTTGACGTATTCGTTAATGGCCATTTTATTGGTATCAGCCACCAGCGCCTGTAAATCTTCATCAAAGATTTCATGCTTCTTGTCAGCCAGATCTTTAAAGCGTGCAAAAGTCTCGTTCAGCTCTTCTTCTGACGACATCTCAATACCCAGGTCTTCGAGACGGGTTTTTAATGCATTACGTCCCGAGTGCTTACCTAAAACAATACGGTTTTCACTCCAGCCCACATCCTGTGCGCGCATGATTTCGTAAGTCTCACGGCTTTTTAAAACACCATCCTGATGAATACCCGATTCATGGGCAAAAGCATTGGCACCCACTATAGCTTTATTGGGTTGCACCGGAAAACCGGTGATTCCGGATACCAGTCTTGAACAGGGAACAATTTGAGTCGTGTCCAGTTCTGTATCGCATGTAAATAAATCCTGACGGGTACGTACTGCCATCACCACTTCTTCAAGTGATGCATTACCTGCTCTCTCACCCAGACCATTAATAGTACATTCAACCTGACGTGCTCCATTCAACACAGCTGACAAAGAGTTAGCCACAGCAAGGCCTAAATCATTATGGCAATGCACAGAAAATACAGCCTTGTCCGAATTGGGAATACGATTAATCAAAGTGGCAATTAAATCACCAAACTGATTGGGCAGGTTATAACCAACGGTATCAGGAATATTGATTGTTGTGGCTCCGGCATCAATAACCGCTTCGATAATACGACACAGAAAATCAGTTTCTGATCGACCGGCATCTTCAGGAGAAAACTCTACATTATCTGTAAATTTTCGTGCCATTTTTACAGCAGCAATCGCCTGCTCAAGCACCATATCCGGTTCCATGCGCAATTTCATTTTCATATGAATCGGCGATGTAGCTATAAAAGTATGAATACGCGATGAGTTGGCATTTTTCAATGCTTCACCAGCTCGATTAATATCTTTCTCAAGTGCACGGGCCAGACCACACACCGTACTGTCTTTCACCGCTTCTGCTACTGCCTGTACAGACTCAAAATCACCCACACTGGCGATAGGGAAGCCGGCCTCAATAATATCAACCTTCATTCTTTCCAGTGCTTTTGCAATGCGCACTTTTTCATCCCGGGTCATAGACGCGCCAGGGCTTTGTTCACCATCACGTAATGTGGTATCAAAAATTATTAATTTGCCATCTGAACTCATGACTTAACTCCGCTATTCGGATTATATTACTAGTAGATTTTTAAATGCGTTTTTCACCTCGCCAGGGGTTCTGTGTCTGCCCTAAGGCAGTAGCAGAAATAGCGCATGGCTAGATAGACGGGTATTTTGAGACAGGCATGACAATACATCACTCTGCTGAGTGGATGCTTTAAAAAATTGTAATCTGCTATGTTTCATATATTCTAAAAACGTGTGTATTGACTAGGACTATAACGATAATTCACAGTTTTGCCAAGTCTCTAATTAAGCTTCTTCCAGGCTGATGCTTCATACCTGTTTTGTCCTGTCCTACTCAGACTTCTTACGACCTAATTTACGTAGTCGACGTACAGCACTCAGTAATGGGCCAGACAGGGCATAACCAAAGAAGATCGCAAATAAAATTTTAGGCGGATCAATGGATGCCAGAGAAAAAGCCAGTACTACAACCAGAATAGTGAAAAATGGCACCTTACCTTTAAAATTCACTTCTTTAAAACTGTAATAAAAGATATTACTCACCATCAGAACACCCACAGCTACCGTCATTATAAATGCAGGTATGATCATATCAGGCCCTTTTACATCGGCGTCAACCATCACCCAGACCATGCCCATCAATACAGCCGCAGCTGAAGGACTGGGTAAACCCTGAAAATATCGCTTATCCGCCAGGCCCACCTGGGTATTAAAACGCGCAAGTCGTAATGCCGCACAAGCCGTATAAATAAATGCAGCCAACCAGCCTAACTTGCCCCATTGCCATCCCATGCTCACCATGGAAGACAATGACCATTCATACATCACCAGTGCCGGAGCCAGCCCAAAGGACACCATATCAGACAAACTGTCATATTCGGCACCAAAATCACTTTGAGTATTCGTTAATCGCGCCACACGACCATCCACGCCATCAAGCAACATGGCAATAAACACGGCCACGGCCGCATGCTCAAATCGGTCATTCATCGCCGCAACAATGGCATAAAATCCGGCAAATAATGCTGCTGTAGTAAACAGGTTGGGTAGCAGGTAAATGCCACGACGTTTAGCACTGGGTGTCTGGTTCTGTTCCATAATGATTTTTACATTCACTTAAAAAACGTTATTACATCTAATAATCTAGCCTATTCTCAGCGACTTTATATCGACGCGTCAAATTTTAGGCCAAAAACAACAAAGGGGCCAAACAGCCCCTCCATTATGCAGATAAAAAAACAAACAATTAGTTCTTTGTTTTATCAACAATCTGATTAGCCTGTATCCAGGGCATCATTGCACGTAACTGACCACCCACCACTTCAATAGGATGAGCTGCATTATTACGACGACGCGCTGTCATTTCAGGATAGTTTGTCGCACCTTCAAGGATGAAACGTTTAGCGTAATCACCATTCTGGATATTACGCAATGCTTCACGCATGGCTTTACGACTTTCTTCATTAATAACTTTATCACCGGTTACGTATTCACCATATTCAGCATTATTCGATATAGAATAATTCATATTGGCGATACCACCTTCAAACATCAGATCAACAATTAATTTGAGTTCATGCAGACATTCAAAATACGCCATTTCTGGTGCATAACCGGCTTCAGTTAAAGTTTCGAAACCCATTTTAACCAGTTCAACTGCACCGCCACAAAGTACGGCCTGTTCACCAAATAAATCAGTTTCTGTTTCATCTTTGAACGTTGTTTCGATAATCGCAGTACGACCACCACCGACACCTGACGCATAAGACAATGCCAGATCTTTAGCTTTACCTGAAGCATCCTGGAAAATCGCAATCAGATCAGGAACACCACCACCACGAACAAATTCACTACGCACTGTATGACCCGGCGCTTTGGGTGCAATCATAATGACATCCAGATCCTTACGTGGAACGATCTGGTTGTAATGAATTGCAAAACCATGAGCAAATGCCAGCGTTGCACCCTGCTTCAAATTAGGTTCAATTTCATCTTTATATAATGCTGACTGAAATTCATCAGGTGTCAGAATCATAATTACATCAGCTGTTTTAACAGCATCGGCTACTGATGAAACTTTTAAGCCTTCATTCTCAGCTTTAGCCGCAGAACTTGAACCTGCACGTAAAGCAACAGTAACGTCCACACCTGAATCTTTCAGGTTTAATGCATGAGCATGTCCCTGAGAGCCATAACCAACGATGGTTACTTTCTTGCCCTTTATAAGTGAAAGATCGCAATCTTTATCATAATAAATATTTAAACTCATGTTTATATTCCGCTAAGTTAGAAATTCTGTTTATAAAGTCAGTGGCTTCTCGCCGCGACCTATACCAATGGCGCCTGAGCGAACCACTTCATAAATTTTTATACTGGACAGCGATGCTAAAAAGGCATCCAGTTTTTCACCTGCACCGGTTAACTCAATCGTGTAAGTTGTATCAGTGATATCGATAATACGTCCACGAAACACATCTGCAAGACGTTTTACTTCACTACGTGCTTCACCTGTTGCCTGCACTTTTGCCAGCATTAATTCGCGCTCAATATGCTCATGCTCTGTCAGGTCAATTAACTTAACCACATCAATCAACTTATTAAGCTGTTTCAT
>JAPHQX010000116.1 GCA_026196035.1 Gammaproteobacteria bacterium | reverse complement strand
GGGTATTCTTGCCTCACGTAAAGATGCGAACAGGGTTTTTTATCGCGTAGGTGATGCCCGAACGTTACGCTTAATTAGTATGATGCAGGAAGTTTTTTGCTCACAACGTGGTATGGACGAGTAGTCATTCACCCATCAGTCGGTATCATTTCTGATATCGACTTTTATTTATCTGTTCAGGTTCTAGAAAATGTCACAATTGATCGAATTTGCAAATAACAATTTACTGTTGTTTGGCGCATTAGTGGTTGTTTTAACCATGATTATCAAAATGGAATTTGAAAGCCGCTTTAGCGGGATTCCTCAGCTACTTGCAGCGGATGCAGTAAGGTTAATGAATAATGATGATGCGATTGTCATCGATGTGCGTGAGACTAAAGAATTTAGTGAGAGTCACATTAAAGGTGCGACCCATATTCCTATGACCTCCGTTAAAACGCGCATCACTGAGCTGGAAAAATACAAAGACAAGCCTGTTCTTGTCTATTGCCGTTCAGGTAGTCGTTCCAGCTATGCATGTCGTGTGCTGAAAAAGGCCGGTTTTAATCAGGTAAACAATCTGGCGGGCGGTATTATCGGCTGGCAGGGTGCAAATTTACCATTAACAAAGAAGTAAAGTCTGTATGAGCCGTTCGGAAGTTGTCGTTTATTATGCCCCATTTTGTCCCTATTGTGCCTGGGCACAGCAATTGCTGGATGATAAGGGTGTCGAGTATAAGCTTATTAATGTCAATGAAGACGATGAGCTGAGAACCCAGATGGAAGATCGCAGCAATAGAAATACAGTGCCGCAGATTTTCATTGGTGATCATCATGTCGGTGGTTATGATGATCTGTCAGCACTTGATCGTCAGGGCGGACTTGATCCTTTGTTACAGGCAGTTCAAAGTCCGGGTTAATTATGCAGTTAGTGTGTTCTCATTGCCTGGCGATTAATCGCCTGCCGGAAAACAGGCCAGCACAATCAGCTCAATGTGGTAAATGTCATAAACCTCTGTTTTCAGCCAGCCCACTCGATGTTAATCATCAGCAGTTTGAGCGTCATTTAAACAAAAGCGAGCTGCCTCTGGTAGTGGATTTCTGGGCACCCTGGTGTGGCCCATGTAAGATGATGGCGCCGGCATTTCAACAGGCGGCCGAGCAAATTGAACCCAGGGCCAGATTATTAAAGGTTAATACCGAACAGCAGCAGTCACTGGCCACAGCCTACGGTATTCGCAGTATACCCACATTAATGGTATTCTCCCATGGTCAGGAAGTGGCCAGAATGTCAGGCGCACTGGACCTAAGGGGCCTTTTGGGCTGGATTAATCAGCATATTTAGAGTTAATAAAATGAGTGAAGAACAGAATCAACAGCAGTTTGCGATACAGAAAATTTATTTAAAAGATGCTTCTTTTGAGTCACCAAATTCACCGGATGTTTTTCAGGATGCAGAATGGAAACCCGAAATCAATGTTCAGTTAAATACTGAAGGTAAAACACTTGCAGAAGGTGTACATGAAGTCACTTTGACTGTGACAGTTACTGCCAAGAAAGCAGATAAAACGGCATTTCTGGTAGAAGTTAAGCAGTCAGGTGTTTTCCAGTTAGTCGGTTTTGAGCAGGAACAACTGGGTGGTATGTTAGGTGCGTATTGTCCCGAAGTACTTTTTCCCTTTGCCCGTGAAGCGATTTCTGATCTGGTTTCAAAAGGTGGTTTCCCTCAATTATTACTGTCACCAGTAAATTTCAATGCACTGTACATGCAGCATCAACAGCAGCAGGCACAACAAGCAGAGCAAGCACATTAAATGGGGTCTTCTTCCAGGAGCATAGCCGTACTGGGTGCGGGTTCCTGGGGAACGGCACTGGCGATTCAAATTGCCAGAGCTGAGAACCTGGATGTCTGCATGTGGGGTATAGATACCGATCAGATCCTGCAAATGGCAGAACAAAGATCGAATCCCTTTTACCTGCCGGATATCTCCTTTCCCGATAGCCTTAAGCTGGAAACGGAACTGAATAAAGCATTGCAGGCGGATACATTATTACTGGCGGTACCCAGCCATGCATTACGTAGTTTTATTCAGTCTGCAAAAGCACATATACGTAAGGATCAGCATATTGTATGGGCAACCAAGGGCCTGGAAGAGGGCAGCAGTAAGTTGATGCATCAGGTTATTACGGAGGAATTACCTGACTGCAAATCAACGGCAGTGGTATCCGGGCCGACCTTCGCAAAAGAAGTTGCACAAAATTTACCCACAGCCGTAACCGTTGCAGCAAGTTCCAAACAGCTAGCGGGTGAAGTAGCTGGCTTTCTGCATCATGGTAATTTCAGGGCCTATACCTGTGATGACATTATTGGTGTTGAGCTGGGTGGCTCCCTAAAAAATGTGCTGGCTATAGCCGCAGGGATTGCAGATGGATTAGGCTTTGGTGCGAACACCAGGGCAGCGCTGATTACCCGGGGACTGGCAGAAATTATGCGTCTTGGTGATGCCATGGGTGCTCAAAAGGAAACATTTATGGGGCTGGCAGGTCTGGGTGACCTGGTATTAACCTGTACCGATAATCAGTCACGTAATCGTCGACTGGGTCTGAAGCTTGCGGAAGGTCTGACTATCGAACAGGCGAGAGAGCAGATTGGCCAGGCAGTAGAAGGTGTAAAGACCGCAAAAGAAGCACACAATCTCAGTCAGAAATATCAGGTAGAGTTGCCTATTATTGAGCAAACCTATCAGGTTTTGTATGAAGGACTGTCTGCCAGAGAGGCGGTTCATGCATTACTGGCCAGAGAAGCCACACACGAATAAGTTTATTTAGATCCAGCAAAATCATGCTGGCGCCACGCCTCGTAAATAATAACGGCAACAGAATTAGATAAATTCATGCTCCGGCTATCTGCAAGCATGGGTATACGAATAATCTGCTCATCTGGCAGTGTATCTAGATAATCATCCGGTAGGCCACGGGTTTCAGGCCCGAAGATAAACGCATCACCCTCCTGTATTGTTAAGTCACTATGTTTTTGACTGCCCTTTGTCGAGCAGGCAAAAACTCTGTTTGGCTGGGTTTGTGAAGAAAAAGATGAAATATCTGAATGTTCACAGATTTCGGCGTATTCTTTGTAATCAAGTCCGGCACGACGTAATTTTTTATCATCTAGATCAAAGCCTAAAGGATGAATTAAGTGCAGTTGGCAGCCCGTATTGGCGCAAAGGCGAATTATATTGCCTGTATTAGGGGGGATTTCAGGTTCAAAAAGAACTATATGGAACATCGCAGTAAATATTACTTTTATTTCAAAGGCTTATGGTATTTTGTTTATGTAAAGCTATAATTATAAAGTGTTAATATTTGACTATACTAAGCTATAGGTTTGTAAAATGAAATATATACCCATTTCCAGGTAAAGAGGCTATGTCTGAAGGTCTATCGCAGAAAATAGATGAAGATGGGCAAAAAGCCGTTTTACTTCTGGTAGATGATGATGCTCTGGTTATTGAAAATCTTAGTTCTTATCTTTCAAAAAAATATCATGTTATTACAGCTGAATCCCGCCTGGATGCACGTGATTTATTTTTAAAAGGAGAGCGGCCACAAATTGCTTTAGTTGATTTGGGTTTGCCTCCAGCCCCCCATCAGGCAATAGAGGGGTTTGCACTGATTGAAGATTTACTCTGTCTTGATCCGGAGATGAAGATTTTAGTTTTACCAGGTCAGAGTGAGGCCGTTGATATCCAGCATGCATTAACTCTGGGAGCAGTTGATTTTATTCCTGAAAATGCAGATCAGGATTTATTACAATCACGTCTGGAACATCATTTGATGTTACAGGATATAGAAAAAAAAGATGTTGTGTCCTATGTCGAATCGCCAATTATTGGTGAAAGCAGCGAAATAAAAATATTAAGAGAAAAGATAGAACAGCTTGGCGAGACAGTTTATCCCATCTTAATTGAAGGTGAGTCAGGTACTGGAAAAACATTAATTGCCAAGGCATTGCATCAGCAAAGTTCACGTAGGGAGAGGCCATTTATATATATCAACTGTGCTGCAATTGACCCGGAGCTTATAGAATTTCAGTTATTTGGATACGCTAAAGAAAAAGCGATAAATAAAAGCACAGAGTCAGCTGGTTTTTTTGATGAAGCAGATGATGGAACATTGTTTCTAGATGAAATTTGTGAGTTGCCTCATAAGATACAGATTAAACTGGCAAAAGCTTTAGAAAATGAAGAATATTGTCGAGTTGGAGAGACTCAAAAAAGAAAAATAAAAGCACGAATAATTGTGGCATCAAATAAAAAATTAATTAATAAGGTCAAGGCGAATAAATTTAATGAAGATTTATTTAATTGTTTGAGTACCTTAAGTATCAGGGCGCCGTCATTATCTGAAAGAGGTAATGATTCTTTATTACTAATGAGACATTTTAGGCGTTTATATAAGGATTTTATAAAGCCTTTTACATTAGATGCTGCAGCAACAGCTTTGTGGATGCAATATGATTTTCCAGGTAATGTCAGAGAGTTACGAAATATTGTAATTCGTCTGGGCACGAAGTACAGCAGTACAAATATAAAATACGAACAACTTGAAGATGAGCTTGAGATTAAAGTGCCCGCTCAGCACCCGGAAAATTTGAAAGCTGGTTTTGAGCTTGGAAAGTTTAATGATGCATGGTTAATTAAGCAAATAACATCCGGTAATTTCAATCTTAAAGAAGCGCTAAGTGGTCTTGAGAGTCATTGTATACTGCTGGCAATGAACGTTTTTGAGAATGATTTAAGCAAAACAGCAGATGCATTAAACATAGATCGAACAGATTTATATAACCAGATAAATAAAAGAAATGATAAAGGTAATAACTGATGTATCTTGAGCATTTTGGGTTAAAACGACAGCCATTTAAGATTACCCCTGATACCAGCCTGTTTTACAAAGGAAGTAAACGTGGTGCGGCGCTTGAGGCATTAAAATATTCGGTTATTTCAGGTGAAGGAATAATTAAGGTTGTGGGTGAAGTAGGTAGTGGAAAAACCATGCTTTGCAGAATGCTGGAAGTTGAATTGCCAGATAATATTGAAGTGGTTTATATTGCTAACCCGAGTTTGTCACCAGAAAATATCCTCCATGTAATCGCTTTTGAGTTGCATCTTGCAATAAATAATCAGTCAGATAAGTTAGAAGTCATGCAAAAACTTCAGCAGTATTTGCTTGATAAGCATTCAAAAGGTAAGCAGGTAGTTGTTTTTGTAGAAGAAGCGCAAAGTATGCCTGTTGAAACATTAGAGGAAATAAGACTGTTAAGTAACCTTGAAACCAGTCATCATAAATTATTGCAAATGATTTTATTTGGTCAGCCGGAACTGGATGAAAAGTTACGTGATACCAGTATCAGGCAATTAAGAGAAAGAATAACACACAGTTTTTATTTAGATCCATTTCCAACAACAGATATATATGAATACCTGAATTTCAGGATGAGAGCAGTTGGTTATCGTGGGCCTGATATTTTTACAAAGAAGATTGCGAATAATATTGAAAAGAAATCGAAAGGATTAACAAGACGAATAAATATTCTTGCAGATAAAGCATTGCTGGCAGTTTATTCAGAAGGCGGCCATGGCATTTCACGAAAGCATATTTCAATTGCAGCAAAAGACAGCGAGTTTGATCAGAGTAAGAATCATAAGCCCGCCATTGTGGCTGTGATAGTAGTCGCTGTTATAGCCGCGTCATTCTGGCTTGGCACGTTGATTCCATCTGGAGAAACAAAAATAGTAGAGCAGCTAATAAGTAAACAGCCAGATATACAGCAGCCAGTACTGACTGAGGTGGTAAATGAATTTAAAGCTGAAAGTGTAATAAGAGACGTCCCTGAGAGTCTTTTAGAAAGAAGAATACAATCGACAGAAGAATGGCTAGGAACAGCTGGAAAAGACGATTTTACTATCCAGTTAGTATTAATGGATGCCGAATTTGATGAAAAAGTGGTGAAATTTCTCGAAGAAAGTAAAGACCCACTGAATATAGAAAAAGTCTTTGTATATCAAGCCTATATCCGAGGGAAGAAAATGTATAGTGTGCTATACAATTCATATAATGACTGGCAGCAGGCAAATGCCCAGTTGAGAGCCTTGCCGAGAAATTTGAAGGCCAATGGGCCCTATTTGAGAACAGTGAAAGGAATCAGGGCGGATATAAGAAAAAGCCAGCAATTTATAAGAGCAGGGACAAATAATACCGGGGTATTAAATTGAAAAAAATGAAACAAAAAATAAGTTTGATGAGTATTTTATTTGCCGGAATGGTTGTGTCGGCCTGTGGCCCAACGAAGCCGCCCGAGCAGTCATCAGGGCATTTAACCAAGAAGATCGTCACTCCAGCAGCGAAAATTCCCGCAGCAATAAATCAGACAACCCTGTTACCTGAGCCAAAGCGCAGGCCAAAACTTGAAACCTATACGGTTATAGTCAGTGATGTTCCCGCCAGAGAACTGCTTTTTTCAATGGCAAGGGATGCGAAGTTAAATCTGGATATACATAATGATATTCAGGGCACAGTAACATTAAACGCCATAGATCAAACATTGCCGCAAATACTGGAAAGATTAAGCCAGCAGGTCGATATAAGGTATGAGCTAGATAATGGTAATTTAAGAGTTAGAGCAGATAGTCCTTATCTGAGAAATTACAAGATTGATTATGTGAATATGAGCCGTGAATCTAAAGGTACCGTTAGTGTAGCAACAACATTAGGTTCAACGGGTCAGGGTAATATCGGTGACACCTCCACTGGTGGGAGTAATGGTAGTAGTAGCACAGGTAGTAGTAGCGGCAATAGTTCTTTAATGGAAGTAAATAATACATCAGATAATAAATTCTGGCAGACATTGGCTGGAAATATCGAATCACTAATTTATGTAAAAGATAATACAGCTACTGGTGGAACAGCTGGAAATGCAGCGGATCGAAAAGAGCATGTCATTGTTAATAAAGAAACCGGAATTATTGCTGTAAGAGCAACACAGAAACAGCATCGAACCGTTCAGAACTTTCTCGACCTGGTTCTGGTTAATGCCAAAAGACAGGTAATGATCGAAGCTACCATTGCAGAGATTAAATTAAGTGATCGCTATCAGGCCGGTGTTGACTGGTCATTAATAGCCAGTGATCCCACTTCAGGAATTGGTCTGGTGACAGATTTAAGAAATGGTAACCTTGGGCAGTCACCATTTTCATCTTTAACACTGGCTGATACATTAGGTGGAGGTGATCAGCTAAATATAACACTAAAAGCACTTGAAAAATTTGGTGACGTGAAGGTTTTATCAAGTCCTAAAGTTATGGCAATCAACAACCAGCCGGCCATGTTAAAAGTAGTTGATAATTTCGTTTATTTTGAAATGGAAGTTGATTCGTCAATAAGTACTAACGCTGCAATAACAACATTTGACACAGAAGTTAAAACAGTGCCAGTCGGATTTATAATGTCAGTAACACCGTATATTAATGAAAACGATATGGTAACACTGAATGTCCGCCCAACTATTTCAAGAATTATAGATAAAGTTTCTGATCCAAATCCTGAATTTAAAAAAGTAGATGTAGTCAGTGAAGTTCCGGTGATTCAGGTAAGGGAGATTGAGTCAGTGCTTCAGGTAAGCAGTGGGGATACAGCCGTGATCGGTGGGTTGATGCAGGATACAGTCAATGACACAAATAGTGGCGTACCTTTTCTGTCTAAGATTCCAATTATTGGTTCATTGTTTTCCTATGAAGATGATCTTCGTGAAAAATCAGAGTTAATTATATTTATCAAGCCAATAGTGATTAAGCACGCCAGTTTAACTGGTGATCTGGTTGAATATCAGCGGTTTCTTCCGGATGACATGGGTCAGTTAAAGCCTGGTCAGGAACAGGAATAGTCACGGTGAAAAAATGAGTTTATTACTTGATGCATTAAAAAAGGCAGCCAGTGACAAAGAAAAGAAATCTGTAGAGTGTGAGTCTACAGATAATATTTCTAATAATGAAGAATCACTAGACCTTGATCTGGAGATTAATGATGAATTTCCAGAAGTAGACGAGGATATACAGCCAGTGATTTCTGAATCTCAAAGCGGGAAATTAGCAGATGATGAAATAGAGTTAACTACTGAAGTAGAGCCGCCTGTTGAAGAAAAAATAATTGAGTCAGAG
>JAPHQX010000037.1 GCA_026196035.1 Gammaproteobacteria bacterium | reverse complement strand
TTACCCCTGGTATAAGGCAGGGATGCCTGAGTTAGGGTTTTTATTTAAAAGAGTCCGCTAATGCACGCAAATTAACTCGATTTTTTAAGTGGCACTTTAATCCCATTAAACTCTTCTTTTATCTGTAACATTCATAACTAAAAAATAAAGCCTTATTTGCGTACATTCGCGGACTAATTTTTTTATAAGCTGTTGCTTTTTATTCCCCCAGCACTTATGGTTTAGTCATCCAGCCCATTCAGGGAATCCGGTTTGAATCCGGAACTGTCGCGCAACGGTAATGAGTGTTGATTTAAAGACTCTAAGTCCGATTACCTGAATAGACTGTTATTTCGATTTACTTGAATCTCGCGTAAAGATTACAGGCTCACTACTCTCTTCCTGTTCGTTGATGATTCATTATTACAGGAATCAAACATGCCGCAACACGAAGAAAAAACCTGCCCCAGATGTAAAAAATCTTTTGAGTGCAAGTGCGGCTCAATCAACTTATGCCAGTGTTCAGCTATTAGCCTGTCAGATCATCTTAGCCAGCAATTAAAAAAAGATTATCCGGATTGCCTGTGTATACAGTGTTTACGTGAGATTAAACAGACCAACATCGTCGGTATCACCAGGATAAGCCCCGAAAATATACGCCAGTTAATAATGAATCGCTAACCAGATGGTTTGAGTATTTTCCTGCGTCCACTCAACTCGATGTTTTTTATGTGCGGCGATATTAAGGTAATCACCTGGCTGAAGATTAATTATCTCTCCTTTTTCAAATTTTATTTTAGCGGCACCTTTTAGCAGCAGAACCCATTCATTTCTTTCCTGATCATACCATTGCTTATCGGGAGTCGACTGGCCATAGGAGACAATACGTTCAATATGAAGATGATCGTTTTTAACAAGAGTTTCAAATAATTCTTCAGGCAGATTTTTTGGAATATTTTTAAAAATATTATCAGCCATTATTTCAGAACTTCTTCAATGGCATGCTCGGGCGTGGAATGTAAAAAGGCCGCGTGTAACGGATATAACTGATGCAGCTTTTCGACATACTGCTGTTCTTCTTTCTGCACAAACACAATGGTCCGGGTATCCGGTGAGTATTTCGGCAAACTGGACAACAGCACATCCAGATTACTGACATTCACCCCGGCATAGTTATTGCCGTAACCATAAAAAAATTCTGCGACGATAAATTCCGGCGGCTGTTTCTTCAACACACTCATGGCCTTGCGCATGGATGTCACCTGTATCTCACGAAAACCCAGCCGCTGGTAGAGGGCTGATAACCTGGGATGCATCGGTGACTCGATAATGCTTAATATGATTCTTTCTGACATAAGATTACATCTGCTTAAGGGTGATTAATTTTAAACCTGATGGCTGCTCTCTGTTAAACTACCCCCCGATTTAACACGAGACATCTCAATGGCACTGCTTACCCTGCGCGGCATTTCACTCGGCTTTGGTGGCCCCAACTTATTAAACTCAGTTGATTTACAAATTGAGAAGAACGAGCGCCTGTGTCTATTAGGCCGCAATGGTGAAGGCAAGTCTACCCTGATGAAACTCATCGCCGGCTTTATCAAGCCCGACGGTGGCGCCATCGAACGTCAACAAAACCTTAAAGTCGCCTACCTGACCCAGGATGTACCTGCGGATATCAGCGGTTCCATCTATGACGTGGTCGCCTCTGGTCTGGATAAGGCCGGTGAACTGCTCACCCAGTATCATCACGCCACCCTGGAACTGGCCGACAATTACACCGATCAGAGCATGGCACAACTGGAGCGTATCCAGCATGAACTGGAAGCCATCGATGGCTGGGCCATAGGCCAGCAGATTGATACCACCCTGTCACTGCTACAGCTACCACCGGACGAACTCTTCTCTGCCCAGTCCGGGGGTATGAAACGCCGGGTGCTGCTGGCCAAAGCACTGGTCACCCAGCCCGACCTTCTTTTGCTGGATGAGCCGACCAATCATCTGGACATAGAAGCCATCAACTGGCTGGAAGATTTTCTCAAAAGCTGGAACGGCAGCCTGCTGTTTGTCACCCATGACCGCTCCTTCCTGCGCAAACTGGCGACCCGCATAATCGAGCTGGATCGCGGCTACCTGACCTCCTGGCCGGGTAATTATGAAGCCTACCTGCTGCACAAACAGGAAGCGCTGGATTCAGAAGCAAAAGAAAATGCCCTGTTCGATAAGAAACTTGCCCAGGAAGAAGTCTGGATCAGACAGGGCATCAAGGCCCGTCGCACCCGTAATGAAGGCCGGGTTCGTGCCCTCAAGGCGATGCGTGATGAACGCAAACAGAGACGAGAACGCTCCGGCACCGTCAATATGCAAATATCCGATCAGGAACGTTCTGGCAAAATTGTTATCGAGGCCGAGAACATCAGTTACCGCTATGACACCTTGCCCATAGTAAACAACTTCAGCACCACCATCATGCGTGGTGATCATATCGGTATCATCGGGCCCAATGGTGTCGGCAAATCCACCCTGATTCAGTTACTGCTGGGGCAACTGCAACCTGACGAAGGTAAGGTCAAACTGGGCACCAAACTGGAGATTGCCTACTTTGACCAGCACCGCTCGGAACTGGATCTTAATAAATCCGTGCGCGACAACCTGGCTGAAGGCACAGACAAGATTGAAATCAATGGCCGTGAAAAACATGTCATCAGCTACCTGAGTGATTTTCTGTTTCCATCAGATCGCGCCAACTCACCGGTCAGCACACTCTCCGGCGGTGAACGCAACCGACTGATGCTGGCTAAACTGTTTGCCCAGCCCTTCAACATGCTGGTCATGGACGAACCCACCAACGACCTGGATGTAGAAACCCTGGAACTGTTAGAAGAACTTTTGCTCGACTACAAGGGCACACTGCTGCTGGTGAGTCATGACCGTGCATTTTTAAATAATGTGGTCACCAGCACACTGGTGTTCGAAGGTGAGGGACAGGTCAACGAATACATCGGCGACTACGACGACTGGCTATGGCAAAAAGAACATGCGGTGACTAAAACAAAAACCGTTACAAAAGAAAAACCCAAAACCGCACCGGTGAAAAAGCCCAGCAAAAAACTCAGCTACAAAGACCAGCGCGAACTGGATGAGCTACCCAAAATCATTGAAAATCTGGAAAATGAAATCAAACAGCTACATGACACCATGAGTGATGGCGCTTTTTATCAGAATGATAAGGAAATGATTGCGACAACCACGGCTCGATTTGAAGCCGCCGAAAAGGAATTAGAACAGGCGGTTGAACGATGGGTAGAACTGGATTCCTGATATTTAGAATAAGTTTTAATTGTTGCTTGAAAAGAAACCGCGAATAAAAGCAAAAGTATTAATCGGGTACGGTGCGCCCCAGGTGCAGAAATCGATGAACTTAAAAGGCTATTTCAGTTTCCGGCTGTCTGTTTTCAGCAACCCATTCTAGTGCGGCTTCTCGTCTGTAAAAGTTATTGTTCTTCAGCTCCCACTTCTTAACTATAGCCTGCCATAAACCCGTTAAGCTAAATTGCAAAATTCTGGATTCGACTATAGCGACAACAATACCCGGGTTAGCTTCAGCAAAGACGCGATTTAATTCAGCCACTTTTTTAATTTCACCTGCTGAAACAACATATTCGGTACAGGCTGACTTATCGATTAACTTGTAACGAATGTTTTTCAGGCCTTCATCGTTAACCAGCTGTTCATTCGCCTTAATAATTTCTTCGCCGGAAACAACCCCTTTGGCAAGAATCTCAACGCCGCCATCTTCTAATAAATTTACTTCTACTGGCATATGTAATTATCTTCTGTTGTAAGCTGAAAAATCCTGATGATACTCTGGTTGTTAATTTTAACAAAACCGTGCATTAACACTGCTTATTTTATTTCCTGGCTTCAAACAGCAGTTCAATATAATTTCGACACTGCACCAGTTGTTGTGATGCCAGTTTGGGTTCTTTCATAATTTTAGAAAGAATAAACGCTCCTTCAAAGGTTGTTAGCAGGTGGTCGGCGACCTGGAAATTTTCTACGGGAATACGGGGCGCATACAATGGCATGATTTCATCTATTTTTTCAACCAGCCGTTGTCGCCAGAAATGCATCATGTCTTTCACGTCTGCCATGATGTCAGTTGAAATAGCGCCACTTTGATAACAGTAGGAGGCATACAGGCAACCGGGAAAAGGCTCTTCCAGCTGATCGGTCATTTCAATAAACAGACCAAGAAAGATTAATAATTGTTGCAACGGGTCACGGGACAGTTGTTCCGCCTTTTCCATGGCATCACAAAAATGCTGTCGATCATCTTTTGCATAGCGCACGATCAACGAGGCAGCGAGATCATGCTTGGTTTTGAAATGATAAAAGAAGGTGCTTTTTGTAACCTCCGCCTCTTCAATCACTTTTTCAACCGAAGTACCGGCAAGCCCCACATCCAGCACCATGCTCTGTGCTACATCCATTATCTTATTACGAGTAATCGCACCATCACGCGGCATAACAACCTCCTTTGCACCCTCAACTTTACGAATTGTACCCCATGCCTATACCTTATTAGTACTGCTGGTCAGAAACAGACCTGTTTATTCAGTCGAATAATTCAACCATCGCTGACCTGCTTAAATAATCCATCTAAAACAATGACTTATTAGTCAAAAAATAAATCCTGTATGTGTATTGCCTGCCTAAAAACCTTTCTCCTACCATTACTACACAGACATCAATTAACCAATAAAAGGAGTCCTCCATCATGTGCAAAGTATGTATGCCAATCAACAATGAAGCAGCATCTGCCGATCAGTTTGCTGACCAGTTACTCGATATGCTCAACCAGGGTGCCATGTCATTAATGGTGTCGATAGGCCATAGAACCGGCCTGTTTGACTGCATGGCTGAATTATCAACCACCGGCCATGAACAAATTGCTGCCCACGCGGGACTTGAACCAAGATATGTAAAGGAATGGTTAGCTGCCATGGTCACCGGTGGCATAGTCAAATACCAGCCAGAACAACAGGCCTATGAATTACCCAAAACCCATGCCGCCCTGCTTACGCGCAATGCAGCACCGGACAATATCGCCGTGTTTGCCCAGTACATCAGCATCCTCGGCCAGGTAGAAGATAAAATCGTCGACTGCTTTCGCAATGGCGGCGGCGTGGCCTATGAACACTACCCACGCTTTCACAAGGTGATGGCAGAAGACAGTGGCCAGACCGTACTCGCCGGACTTAACGACTATATCCTGCCGCTGATTAAACCTGTTATTCCACAACTCGAAACTGGCATTAGCGTACTGGATGTTGGTTGCGGCAAAGCAAAAGTTTTACTTTACCTGGCATCCCGTTACCCACAGTCACAATTTACCGGCTACGAACTATCTGCCGATGCGCTCGCCGAAGCCAGTGAGCAGGCAGAAAAAATGGCGCTAAAAAATATTCAGTTTATACAACGTGACCTGACTGATTTTGAAAGCACCGCCGAAATCGAACAGTTTGATCTGGTGACAGCCTTCGATGCCATACACGACCAGGCAGCACCTCAAAGTGTACTCAATGGCATTTATAAAACCCTCAAACACAATGGCACATTCTTAATGCAGGACATCCGCGCCTCCAGCCATTTAGAAAACAACCTGCAACACCCGATTGCACCATTACTCTACACCCTGTCAACCATGCACTGCATGACCGTATCACTGGCACAGGATGGCGAAGGCCTGGGCACCATGTGGGGAGAAGAACTGGCAGTAAAAATGTTACAAACAGCCGGCTTTAACGAAATAGAAATCAACCAGCTAGACCATGATTTTCAGAACAACTTTTACGTCATGCAAAAAAAGGAGCACTAAAATGAAAACAACACACAGGATTCAACGTTACACCTTAGGCAGCTTACTGGCTGTGCCCATTCTAATCGCCATTATCAGCGCCGGCATAATAGTCTCTTATAGCGATGCAACTTTATTGTTTCTGCTGGGAAGTTAAACCTTAAATAAAAAAAACGGTCGGAGTGATTATCAAGGTCACTCCGACATTTTTATTTACTGGCGGCCCGGATTCAGTTTACTGACTATAAGACCAGTTATAGCTCTGCACCATACCATTTTTCTTAAAACGAATTTGCAGCGTCTTGATAGTAGTATCACTCATCGAAGGCAGCTGACCCGTACCATAAAAATACAGCCACTCA
>JAPHQX010000108.1 GCA_026196035.1 Gammaproteobacteria bacterium | reverse complement strand
CTGGCCTTAAGACAGGCCGGCATTCCTTATCTGGGCGCTAACAAGGGCACATTTTTAGATTGTCTTGAAATCAATGATATGGAAGCCCTGCTCGATACATTGATTACACCGTTCAATAATTTATCCATTGCACAGGTTTTAAAATCACCGATCTTTTCCGCCAGTGATGAAGACCTGATGATGATTGCCGAGCATAACACCAGCCCGCAATGGTTTGTGCGCATGGCCGAATTAACAGAACAACTGCCTGAAGATCATCCCGTGCATCGCGGCTATGTTGATATTCAACGCTGGCGTGAACTGGCAGACAGAATTCCCGTACATGATTTACTCGATCGTATTTATTGTGAAGCCGACCTGCTGGCACGTTACCAGCTGTCTTCACCGGATTCATTAAAACCGCGCATTCATGCCAACCTGGTTCGCTTTCTTGAAATGGCACTGGATATGGATGCCGGTCGTTATCCCAGTCTGATGCATTTTCTGGAACATTTACGACACTTAAAAATGCTCAGCCGTGATGCGCCGGATGAAGCACCCATGGCGATCAGTTCGGCCCGGGTGCGCATTATGACCATACATGCATCAAAAGGACTGGAAGCACCGGTGGTGTTTCTGGCGGACACTATTAACACCGATAAAGACACCTCGGCTCACCAGACACTGGTGGACTGGCCTGCCAGTGAAAAGAGACCCACGGCATTTCAGTTAATACCCAACAAACAGTTTAAAAATACAAAATCAGATGGGTTTTTGAAAACACGCAAACAGCATCAGAACAGGGAAAACGCCAACCTGTTATATGTCGCCATTACCCGGGCCAAACAGTATTTATATGTATCAGCCTGTTTACCCAGACCACCCTATATTGACTGGTATACACCGATTAGAACCGCAGTCGAAAAAATTGCCACTGAAAATAATGATGACACACTGATTTATCAGTTTGGTGAAGCGGCTGAAATAAAAAATAGACCGGTGGCTGAAGCACCGCCTGAAGAAACCGAAAGAGACCCGCGATTAAAACAGAAAATTCCGCCCATGCCGCTGGCTGAAAAAATAATCGCCCCCAGTTACACGGCTAAAGAAGCCGCCTTACACATCGGCGGCGATGAAGATGCTCAACTGCGCGGCATTGTGATTCACCGCTGCCTTGAACTGTTAACCCGCGAATGTCCTTTTGAAGACGCCAGCGTTAAACAGCTGCTGGCCTCTGAATGCGGACATCTGGCAGATGAACAGAAACTCGATGACTGGTTGAGCGAAGCAAAAACCATCATTCAACACGCAGAACTCAAAATGGTTTTTCAACCGGCAGCCGGCACAAAAATTCACAATGAACTGCCCATTCAATACCGACTGGGTGAACAGATAGTCTATGGCGTCATCGATAGATTACTGGTGACAGACAAAGACGTATTACTGATCGATTACAAAACCCATCAGCAGGCATCAAAAGATAATATTGAACAACTCGCCGAAACCTACAAAGAACAGATGCAACTCTATGCTAATGGCATTAAACAGATCTGGCCAGACAAAAACCTGCAAACAGCTTTATTGTTTACCAGTTGTCACCAGCTTTACTATCTAAACTAAATATTTTTCCCGCACTGCGAACAGCATGATATTAAAAGCGAGATTGCCGCGCGGAGTTTATGCCTCTGCGGGTACTCGCAATGACAGTATATAAAGCGCTTTTGATTTTTCTCCCCCATTGAGCAAGCTGAGGAACGAGTGATATTTACGGAGCCTTCTGCGAGGACGCCTACAGGGAAGTAGGCGGTAGACTGCGTCTGGAACAAGCAGTCGAGAGGCTGAGCGAATCTGTTTTTTGATTCGTGAGCCCCGCAGCAGCCGTCAATATCGGGAGTGACGAGGGTACCGCCATGTGCTTTTTACATGGTGGCTAGCGACTCGGGGCGGCACTTTTTGCTTACTTTTTCTTGCTGAAGAGAAAAAGTGAGTCGCTCAGGAAGAGCGAAATAAAAGTATGAGTATTGAGTGTTAATAATTAAGAACTAGATTCCGGTCTCTGAGCCGGAATGACAGAAATATATCTCACTGCAGAGAAACATTTCTCTACAGTGAAAAAAACCGAGTATTAAAGCTTACCTTCAGCCTTGAGTTTCGCAATCAGTTTGCTGGCAGGTATATAACCCGGTGTCAGCTGACCATCTTCGAACATAATCGCCGGTGTACCGCGAATACTTAAAGTTGTAGCCAGTGCTTTATGCTTGTCGATTGGGTTATCACAGGTTTTCTGTTCAATATCCTCACCAGCTTTGGCTTCATCTAATGCAGCATTGCGATCTTTGGCACACCAGACGCTAACTGAATCATCGTAGCTTTTCTTGCCTTTGAAGGGCAAAAAGATATAACGTACTTTTACATTATTATCCATGTATTCAGCCATTTCGTTATGCAACTTACGGCAATAAGGACAATAAATATCGGTAAACACGGTAATGGTCTGTTTGACTTCGCCTTTAGGCTTGTAAACCAGCATGTTTTCTTCGCCTAACTGACTTAAGGCATCTTTACGAATGCTGCCACGAGCCGATTCGGTCAGGTTAACCTTGCTTTGCATATCCATTAAATCGCCATCGATGAGGTATTTGGCGTCTTTGGTCATATACACAACCTGACCCGTTACCAGTACCTGATAAAGGCCATCAATGGGGGTTGCTGTTATCACAGCATCTGTTGACTGGGGAACAATTTTAGCCAGGGCTGCTTTTAACTGCTTGATATCCGCTTCATTTGCATCACCGGCCATAACGGGGTGTAAACCCATTATTAATACAAACATACTTAACTTTAATAAAAATTTCATAATCAGGGGTTCTCTTCCGTTAACTCTGCTCAAATAGACTGTTCGAATTATAAATAATTCAGCCAATAAATGTTTTTTTAATTTTCCCCACTTTGAGCTGTGTTTATGCCCGTGGGTGATGTTGATGATATATATCCTTAAGCCGTTGATCCGCCACGTGAGTATAAATCTGTGTGGTAGAAATATCGGTATGGCCGAGTAACATCTGCACCACCCGAAGATCGGCACCATGATTTAATAAATGCGTGGCAAAGGCGTGCCTCAGGGTATGGGGTGATAGTGTATCCCCGTCTATACCCACTTTAACCGCATAACGTTTGAGTAAATACCAGAAGGCCTGTCGTGTCATGCCGCGACCCCGGTTGGTGACGAACACCGTATTACAGGGTGGCTTGTTAGATAACAGTTCTGATCTCGCCTGTTTAATGTATTTCTGCAGCCAGTCTAATGATTCTTCACCAAAGGGAACCAGTCGTTCTTTACCCCCCTTGCCCATCACCCTGACCACGCCGGGCTCAATGGAGACCTGACTCATCTGCAAACTCACCAGTTCTGATACCCGTAATCCGGTGGCATAAATCATTTCCAGCATGGCTCTATCTCTTAAGCCTAAAGGCTGACTAATATCTGGCGCATTAATAAGCTCTTCAACCTGTTGCTCAGACAGAGTTTTGGGCAAAGGTTTTTCAGGTTTGGGGGATTCAAGCAGGGCACTGGGATCATGAGTAATTTTACCTTCGCGTAATAACCAGGCATAAAAGCGTCGTAAGCTGGAGAGTAATCGTGCGGCTGAACGGTTTTTTGAGCCCTGCTCATAACGATTGGCCAGATATTGCTGGATATCCACTTCAGAACTGGCTGCTAAATCTGTTTTTTGTTGCTGCAACCAGAGACCAAAACCGGCCAGATCATTACGATAGGCCGCCAGTGTATTGGCGCTTAAGCCCTGCTCCATCCAGATGACATCGAGAAAAGCTTCGACCAGTGATTGTTGTGTTTCCGATAATTGATCTGATTTAGACATAAATATGAGCTTTCTCAAACACATGATCCCGGGGAATGGGTATAAAACACGTTATGATAGAATACTTAGCCCTGATCAATGATTCAACTAAAGACCCTGATGATTAAACCTGAAAATATTAGCACCGTCATCTTAGCAGGTGGCCTGGGGCGCCGAATGAAAAATCAGGACAAGGGCCTGATTGAATGGCAGGGCAAAAGCCTGATTGAACATATCCTGTCTCATATCAGTGCCCAAAGCGGTGAAATTATTATTAATGCCAATCGTAATCTTGAACATTATGCAAAACTGGGATTTACACTGGTGAGTGATGAAATAGATGATTATCAGGGGCCTTTAATCGGCATTTTAAGCGCTATGAGAAGCTGCTCAGGGGATTATTTATTATGCCTACCCTGTGATTCACCTCATCCACCTTCAAAGCTAATAGAACGACTAAGCGAATGCCTGCAATCAAACAAGGCTGCAAGCTGCGCACTTGCCCACGATGGTGAACGTTTACAGCCGCTTTTTTCACTGATGTCATGTTCTATTCAGAATAAACTGGAAAACTTTCTGAATGAAGGCAATCGTAAGGTACATGATTTCTTTTTATCACTTGATCCGGTGATTTGTGATTTCTCGGATCAGAGTTCACGTTTTCGAAATTTCAATACACCGGATGACCTGATTTGAATATATCGTATCCGAAACCGGTCATCGGCTTTGCCGCTTATAGTGGCACAGGCAAAACAACACTGCTAACACAACTGATTCCTGTTTTAAAACAGAAAGGCTTACGTGTTGCAGTAATTAAACATGCCCATCATGACTTTGATATTGATCAGCCAGGTAAGGACAGTTATGAACTGCGTAAAGCCGGTGCTTCTCCTATGCTGATCAGTTCGAGTCAGCGTATAGCTCTGATGATTGATAAAGAAGAAGAAAAAGAACCTGAACTCGATGAGTTAATTAACTATATCAATCCTGATACAGTGGATATCATTCTGGTTGAAGGCTTTAAACACTGGCCTATGCCAAAAATTGAACTGCATCGTCCGGCTACGGGTAAAGCTTTAATATTTCCAGATGATGCAAATATCATTGCCATTGCCCATGATGATGACATTGAACATGAAATTAATATTCCACGGCTGGATATTAATAATCCCGTTGAAATAGCCGAATTTTTAATTAAATTTATAAAACAGTGATTAAGCCTATGAACAAACAAGCTTCCTGCAACGATGAATCTGATCCCCATTCATTATCTTTTGAACAGGCCCGTGAACGTATTGAAAAAAGCGTAGCCGCTGTTAAAGGTAAACGCTGCGTCACTATACGTGAAGCACTGGGTCGTGTACTGGCCGACGATGTCTGTTCACCGATGAATGTACCCCCGTTTATTAATTCCGCCATGGACGGTTACGCCATCAATGCCGATGATATTTCTGCTTCAGGTGAAAGCGTACTGAAAGTGACTGGAAAATCATTTGCCGGTCGCCCGTTTGAAGGATCAGTTAATAAAGGCGAATGTGTGCGCATTATGACTGGCGCAGTGGTACCCCAGGGTGCCGACACGGTGGTAATGCAGGAACATGCTGAAGTTGATGGCGATAATATAAAAATCGGATCTGAACATAAAAAAGGTCAGAATGTTCGCCTTCCGGGCGATGATTTTTCCACTGGCGATATCATCATTAAAGCAGGTGAACGACTGAGCCCGGCCAAACTGGGTTTATTAGCCTCTGTGGGTGTGACTGAATTCAATATCATACGCACACCGGTGGTCGCCTTTTTTTCTACCGGCGATGAACTCAAAGGTGTAGGTCAAACATTACAGCCCGGCGATATTTATGACAGTAATCGTTATATCCTGTTTGGCATGCTGCAAAAGATGGGCGTCGAATGCATTGATATGGGTGTCATAGCCGATATAAAAGAGCAGATTGAACTAACTTTAAAAGAAGCGGCTGCTATTGCAGATGTGGTAATTACCTCCGGTGGTGCTTCTGTAGGTGAAGCCGATTACATCAAAGAAATTCTTGATGAGATTGGTGAAGTCAATTTCTGGAAAATAGCCATGAAACCTGGCAAGCCCCTGGCCTTTGGTAAAATCAATAATGCCCTGTTTTTTGGCCTGCCCGGTAATCCCGTTTCTGCCATGGCGACTTTTTATCAGTTTGTTCAACCCAGCATTAAATTGCTTGAAGGTGAAAAATCAGACCATACACTGAGATTAACTGCACGCTGCCTGTCAAAACTGAAAAAACGTCCGGGACGAAAAGATTTTCAACGCGGCATAGTTAAAACCGATGAAAACAATGCACTGGTGGTTGATACTACCGGCATTCAGGGCTCACATATGCTGAGTTCTATGTCGAAAGCCAACTGTTTTATTGTTTTACCCGCAGAAGCTGGCGATATTGAAGCGGGAACAGAGGTTGAGGTACAACCCTTTAGCGATTTGATCTAAAACATAGATAAAACCTGTTTTGAGTTTCATTCAGACATAAAAAAGGCCGTTCAGTAATGAACGGCCTTTTTATTAGCTTAATAAATTAACTTTAAGCTGCTTTTTTAGCACGTTTTTTACGACGTTTCTTAGGCTTCATAGCTTTTTCGATCTTCGCCATTTGCTGCTTGGTCCATTTTTCAAGGAACTTGGCAACGGCTGCTTCTTTAGATGCTGCCATCTTCAGAATCGCATTTTCACGTTTAACGGCTGTAGCCAGCTCTGCTTTAGCTTCTTTTAATGAAGCTGAAACAGCTGCAATCTGAGCTTTCATTTTATTTCTGGCTTCTGCTGCTTTAGCGGCTGCTGCACGTTTTTTAGCGGCTGCTGCTTTCTTCTTGGCTGCTGCTATTTTACGTTTTGCGGCTG
>JAPHQX010000111.1 GCA_026196035.1 Gammaproteobacteria bacterium | reverse complement strand
GCAGGATCAGGGACTGGCATTTGATGTAGCTGTGCATGTGGGTACATTATCAGCCGTTGTTTTATATTTTCGTAAAGAACTTATTCAAATGACACAGTCATGGTTTAAATCAGTAATGGGCAGAGGCTTTGATAATGATGCAAAGCTGGCCTGGGCCGTATTATTTGGCACTATACCCGTAGGCTTGTCAGGCCTGTTATTTAAAGATTTTATATCTGAAAATTTACGTGAACCGGTCGTCATTGCCAGTGCCACGCTGGTGTTCGGTTTGTTGTTATGGTTTGCTGACGCTAAAGGACGTCGAACAAGAGATGAATATACTATTAACTGGAAAGATGTGCTGATGATTGGTTGCGCACAGGCCTTAGCCCTGATTCCAGGTACATCCCGTTCAGGAGCCACCATGACCGCTGCATTAATGATGGGTTTGTCGCGGCAGGCTGCAGCACGATTTTCATTTTTATTGTCGATTCCAGTTATCGTACTGGCCGGTGGTCTGGAAACTAAAGATTACCTTGAGCATGCCAGTATTACAGATATGCAGCCGTTGATGATGGGTGCATTGCTGTCCGGTGTTAGTGCCTATTTCTGTATTCATTATTTTCTTAAACTGCTTGAACATATAGGCATGATGCCCTTTGTTATTTATCGTATAGCACTGGCGTTGTTTCTTTACGTCATGTTTGTTTGATGGGTGGATTAATGATTCAGTTAAAGTTTAAGCCTTTGTGGTTGGTCATCGGTTATGCTCTGATTGCTTTTGTAGTGGTGCAGAGTCTAACTCCCAGTCCGGTTGATATAGGTGTGCAGTTCTGGGACAAGTCTTTACATACGGTGGGTTATTTTATTTTGATGGCCTGGTTTATGCAGATTTATCATAGTAAAAATGCAAAATTATTCTGGGGTCTGTTTTTTATTACGATGGGCGTTGGTCTGGAGTTTTTACAGGATCTGGGTGGTATGCGTTATTACGAAGTCAATGATATGCTGGCTAATGGTCTTGGGGTAGTGATTGCCTGGCTATTGTCCTATACGGTTTTTTCAAAAGTCTTATCCTGGGTTGATAGTTTTATTGCCGGGTACCTTATAAAGGTTTAATTAGAAGCTGACTGTTTTTTGAATTCAGAAAGCGAAGATAATCTTGTTTGTCGTATGGCTCTGGCTATCTCTGGTCCTGCAAGTTTTTGTTGGGTAATCTCGCTTAAATCCAGCTGGTTAATTATTTTTTGAGCCTGCCGAAAATAATCGACTTGCGCAAGCTCACAGTCTTCGTATCCGGTTCGACCACGAATATCAGCGCTACAGGCAATTAGAAATTCTTCAAACCGTTCCGGTTTGCGAAATGCATCCAGTCGTTCCAGTGTATCCAGCAATGTTTCGGCTTTTAGTTCAAATGCTCGATGAATATGTAAATGCATGTCTGAAGTTATCACTGCAAGATCTCTAAAATCATTAGGTACTCTTAGTCGCTGGCAAACGGCTTTGATTACCGGTATGCCCAGTTGTTCATGGCCATGATGGCTGGGCCATTTTTCTTTCGGTGTTTTCCCCTTGCCGAGATCGTGGCAAAGAGCAGCGAATCTGACTTTGGTATCATTACTCAGTATGCAGGCCTGTTGTAGTACCATCATGGTGTGTATGCCGGTGTCAATTTCCGGGTGATATTTTTCTGGTTGAGGTATACCGAATAAAATATCCAGTTCAGGAAAGATGCGTTGCAGTGCACCGCAGGCTCTTAACACATGGAAAAATATTTCGGGATTTTTTTCGGATAAGGCTTTATGCATTTCCTGCCAGACCCGTTCAGGTATTAGCGCGTCAACTTCGCCATTGTTAACCATGTTATGCATCAGCTTCATGGTTTCTTCTGCCACTGTAAAATCTAAATGGGCATAGCGTGCTGCAAAACGGGCCACGCGTAGAATTCGCACCGGGTCTTCGCTAAAAGCATCGGATACATGACGTAGTATTCTATTTTTTAAGTCCGCCTGGCCGTTATAAGGGTCTATGATGTTGCCATCAGTATCCTGTGCTATTGCATTGACGGTTAAGTCACGTCGTAACAGGTCATCTTCAAGGCTGACATCCGGGGAAGCCTGTACTGCAAATCCCTTGTAACCAGGAGCAGTTTTGCGTTCTGTGCGTGCCAGAGCATATTCTTCATGGGTGTCAGGATGCAGAAAAACAGGGAAGTCTTTACCCACCTGGGTAAATTTTTTATCAAGCATCTGTTCAGGGGTGGCGCCGACAACTACCCAGTCTTTTTCTTTAACCGGATAATTTAATAGCTGATCACGTACAGCGCCGCCGACAAGATAGATTTGCATGTGTTAAGTATGTATGTGTCTGAACATCCGGTATGGATGTTCCTGGGGAATATGGTAAGAATAAAGCGAGGCGCCCACAAGGGGCGCATCAGCTTTATTTTGTTAACTGCTGTTGAGCGGCAGCCAGTGAAACACCGGAATTGATGGAATTACCCAGTACAGCTTCCAGAGCGCTCAGGCATAACAGGATGTTTTCCGCACGGCTACTATGACCCATTAAACCAATGCGCCATACTTTACCGGCAAGATCACCCAGTCCGGCACCTATTTCCAGATTGAATTCATTCAGTAGTTTGCCGCGAACTTCGGCATCATCTACACCTTCTGGAATGCTGACTGCATTTAGCTGAGGCAGGCGATCAGCTTCATCAACTACAAAATTGATGCCCATGGCTTCGAGTCCTGCACGCAGGGCAAGATGGTTGTTGTAATGACGTTGCCAGGCATTTTCCAGTCCTTCATTCTGTAACATAACCAGTGCTTCATGGAATGAGTAAAGCGCATTGACCGGTGCAGTATGATGGTAGGCACGTTTTGCATTGCCTCCCCAGTAACCCATGACCAGATTAAGATCCATAAACCAGCTCTGAACTTTTTGCTTACGGTTTTTGATAACCTCAATCGCACGGTCATTGAAACTGACGGGTGATATACCGGGTGTGCAGGACAGGCACTTTTGAGTGCCCGAATAAATTGCATCAATACCCCAGTCATCAACACGTAATTCAGAACCGCCCAGAGAAGTCACGGCATCAACAATGGTCAGGCAGTCATATTTATGCGCCAGCTCACACAGGGTTTTCGCATCAGACTGAGCGCCAGTCGACGTTTCTGCATGAACAAAAGCAACAACTTTTGCATCCGGATTGGCTTTTAGTGCATCTTCAACTTTTTCAGGGTCGACAGCTTTGCCCCAGTCATCCTGAACCATAATGGCGGTTGCGCCAATGCGTTCAACATTTTCTTTCATACGTCCGCCAAACACGCCGTTCTGGCAGACAATCACTTTATCGCCTGGTTCAACCAGGTTGACGAAGCAGGTTTCCATACCGGCTGAACCGGGTGCAGAAACCGGTATAGTCAGTTCATTTGTTGTCTGGAAAGCATATTGAAGCATGGTTTTAACTTCATCCATCATGGAAACAAACTGAGGATCGAGGTGGCCTATGGTTGGGCGGGATAGGGCTTCCAGGATTCTGGGGTGTACATCTGATGGGCCAGGACCCATGAGCGTTCTGATTGGGGGGTTAAATGATGAAACGGCCATTAGTAATTACCTTAGTTTTTATGCGGGGCTATGATGCCATGAGAGTTGATTAAAATAGCCAGAGAATTTATCTGGATTTGATGTGAGTTTCCAGTACTTCTATTAGTTGTTGTTCAGTGACCGGTTTAGTTAGAAAGCCATCCATCCTCGCATTGATACAGGCATCTTTGTCGTCAGAAGTGGCTTTAGCCGTGATAGCGACTATTGGCAGGTGTCTGGATTCGGCTTCAAGTTTACGCCATTGCTGCGTAGCTTCTATGCCGCTCATATTAGGCATATTTAAATCCATAAGCACCAGATCGTAATGATGTTTATGCATGGCGTAGAGCGCTGTATTTCCATCGGTTGCAATATCGACTTCATGGCCAAGATTAGTTAAGTGGCTGTAAATAATGCTGGCATTGATTTCACTATCCTCAGCCAGTAGTAAACGATAGTTTGATCTTGTGGAAGTTTTTATTTTATCCAGATGAGTATCCGGGGTGAACAAATGTTTTAAGGTATGCTCAAGAACTTCGCGGGCAACGGGTTTGATCATGGTCGCCTGTATATCATGTAAGATGCTCTGTTCGGTTAATGCAATATTGTTAATGTATGTGGAATAGATGATAGGTACCTGACAGTTGACATCATGTCGTATTCGAAAAATAAGTTCCTGAGTATTATTTAATTCTAATGAGTCAGATAAGATAATGGCATCAAAATCTTTGTTCTTTTTTTTGCTCCATAGAATGTGAGCAATTAAATTGTCATGGCCATCAGCGATAAAGTTCTCAATATTCATTTGCTGGCAGTATTCACCGAGTATGTGTCTACTGGTTGAATTTGGGTCAAAAATAAGTACACGTCGGTTATGCAGTTGACTTGTGGGTTGTGGATGAAGTTGTGGTGAAAATTGCCAGTTAAAGCATAATAATATTATTGGGTTTGAATTTTGATCATATTTTATATCCAGACTGCCATTCATCAGACGTGTTAGTTGTGAGCCAATACGTAAAGCCAGTGAACCTTCCGGATCAGAGGTGGATTCAATAGATAGCTGTTTATTTTTTTTGTGTTGTGAAAAATGTATATCAATACAGGCCTGGATTTTATCAGCGTCTGCTTTTCCGCCAGTGTAAGCATGGATATAAATTTCATTTTCAGCATTATTGTCTATAGCATAACGGACTAAATTGGATAGTAATTGTCTGAGGCGCTGAGCATCACCCATGACATGATATGGAAAATTTTCGCTGATAAAATAATTGAGTTCATGTTTTTTTTCATGTGCCAGAGGTGCCAGATTGTGTATCAGGCTATTAATAAGGGTTCGGGGCTGTAGTTCCTGTTGTCCAATATTAATAGATCCCTGTTCTATTTTGGGAAAATCAACTACGTCTTCAATGATTTCCTGTAATGAATTACTGGACTGGCTCAATGCCTGCAGGTATTGCTTTTGTTGTCTATCAAGCTCTGTTTTATTTAAAAGATCAATCATACCGACAATGCCACCAATAGGTGTGCGTATCTGGTGGGTCATGTTGGATAAAAACTCTGATTTTGCTTTATTCGCCTGGTTAGCATCCAGTACAGCTATTTGTAGTTTTTTCTGTAAAGCATAAAGGTAGATTGGCAGAGCGATTATTAATGATAGAAAAGCAATAGCATCCAGTGTTAACAAATTCCAGGCGTCTTCAGTAAGCAAGAGGAAGTTGTAGCCAATTACTGTGAGTATTACAGAGGCTATAAGGAATGGGCGTCCATAGCGGGACCCATAACCAATGTATATCCACAGGTAAACCAGAATATATACGCTATTTATTCCGCCAGTTAAATAAGCTGAAACGGTTGTGCTGGTGATATCGAATATCAGGCCGCTATAGCGTCTTGAGGTGGACTCTGGAATAAAGTAAATACTCGCTAGAACAAACAGAGAAAAAGAAAAAAATATCAGGGAGAAACTGGTCAGAGTTTCTGGTTTGACATTAAAGTGGCCGTTGTTGATTCCAGATGAAATATAGAGGTAGGTTAGAACACCTATGGTTATTCTTATGAAGGATTGAATTAATTCAGGGTTTTTAATTCTGCGCATAATCCTGTTCCATGGGCGTTCGGCAGCTTATTTTAGCATTATTTGCTGAAAATTATGTATTGAGAATGGCTGATGATCATGGATTAATTTGATGTTTTTTTCGTAATATATCGATTTCATCGATAGCATTCCTGGATCCAAGATAGGATGGAGCTATCATTTCCAGTGAGGTTGGCTGTGGACTGGTGTTTTTGCATAAGCTATCAATCTTTAGCGAGTTATAGTTATCTATAGAAAAGGGCTTACCGGGTATATATTCAAACAGGACTGCCTGTAAATGTGAAATAATTTTAGGTAGGCCAATAATTTTACGTTTAATATTCAAAAGCTCACATGTGTATTCCACCAGTTGCTTGAGTGTGTATTCATCAGGCCCGCATAGATCAAGTTTTTTACCATATGTTGTTTTGTCAGTGAGAGCATTTATGAAGCTGCTGGCAACATCACCAACGTAAACAGGCGAGAACCGGCTGTCTGGACAGGCCAGTGGAAGAAATACTGGTGTTGTTTTTAGAATTTGTGCAAATCTGTTCAGGAAACTATCTCCTGGGCCAAAAATAACAGAAGGCCTGAAACTGGTAACCTGGATTTTGCCAGCAAAAGCATGCAAGTGATTTTCACCCTCACCTTTACTGCGAAGGTAGTGGCTTGGGCTGGAGCTGGCATCTGCATTTAGAGCGCTCATATGTAGAATGCGTTGAACTTTTGTCTGCTGGCAGGCATTAAGGATTTTACGAGGTAATTCAAGATGAACTGCTCGAAAGCCTTTGCCTTGGTGTCCTTTCTCATTAAGTATGCCGATCAGATTAATGACTGCATCTACATCCTTGAAGTGGGTTTCCAGATGCTCTTGCTGTTGTATATCTGTTGTTACTATTTTAAGACCTGGAAGAACTAACAGGTGTTTACATCTTTCTCTGTTACGGGTAAGTATTTTTACCTGATATCCGTCGGCAGCCAGTCGACTGGCTATATATGTGCCAACAAAACCACTGCCACCAAGAATGCATATTTGTTTGATTTTCATATTTAATGAATATTTATGAGTAATTAAATTTTTCTTGACAAAAATATATCAATAGCACATTCTGCATTGCATGTATATGATTTGTGCAATTAGAGTAAAATTTTCTGTTCTACGCCCTGTCTGGCGTAGAACCTGTTATCTGTGTGCTCGAAATAACATTTAAAATAAATTATATTAAAAAATTAATTAAAGGCCGCAGATTCAATAGAACTGCGGCCTTTTTTTTGCGTATGTAATTTATCGGCTAATCGATATTTACTGATGATTGCCTGTATCAGTATTTACTGGAATACGTGGTCTGATCATAAGCTTAATGATTGAGAGAAAAATGGAAAGAAATAAAGCGATAACAATCCTGTCTGTTTACTGTCTGGTGATATTGATCTGGTCTACTACACCACTGGGTATCAAATGGAGCGGCGAAACAGTTGGTTTTTTATTTGGTATTACAGCAAGGATGTTGATAGGGGCTGGCCTGTCTTTATTGCTAGTGTTAATTATATACAAGCGGCTATGTCTTCATGCCAGTGCAATTCATGCTTATATTGCAGCTGCTATGGCAATTTTTGGAGCAATGATGCCTGTATACTGGGGCGCTCAGTTTATCGACTCCGGTCTGATTTCTATTGTATTCGGTATGACACCTATCATAACCGCGCTACTGGCTTCGCGATATCTTTATGAACAGAGCTTAACGCCCTTTAAACTATTGGGTGCGTTACTGGGTATGTGCGGACTGGTAATTATTTTTTTTAATCAGGCATCTTTGGGGGGGAATGCTGTTCTGGGAGTATCGGCTGTTTTTTTGTCAGTTGTTTTGCATTCAGTGAGTTCAGTCTGGATCAAATATCTACAGCCTGATGTTCCAGCGTTGATGATAGCAACAGGTGGTTTGTTATTGTCTCTGCCGATGTTTCTTCTGGTGTATTTTATTTCAGCTGAGACACTGCCTGTTACTATACCGATGCGTTCGTTATGGTCTATTGTATATCTGGGAGCGATGGGTTCGGTGGTAGGCTTCGTGGGTTATTATTATGTACTGGTTAATCTGCCAACATCAACTGTGGCCTTAATCACATTAATGACGCCAATAATAGCATTATGGATTGGTACACTGTTTAATTTTGAAGTGATCAGTTTTTCGGTATGGCTGGGTACGGGATTTGTTTTATCTGGACTGATTATGCATCAATGGGGTGGATATTTGTTAAGGCTGATATGGCGAGTATAGGAAAAAAATTATTGCTGATTATTCTGGTGTTTTCCGCTGTTTCTGTGGATGCAGCATCATTAATAAATCAAATTCGTTTTGAGGGCAATGATGTAACGCGTGAATCACTATTGCGTAAGGAAATATTAGTTTCTGAAGGTGATGAATTAGACGGCAATAAAATACTGGCATCTGTGCAGAGTATTATGGATCTGGGCCTGTTTCGATCGGTTGATTATTACCTGGAGAGTAGCGGTGATGCAGAGGTAGAAGACCAGGAAGTGATGGACCTGGTGTTTGTGCTAAAGGAAAAATATTATTTAATTATTATTCCTCAATCGAGAACAGAAGATAATGAGATACATTTAGGTGTTCAGTTGCGATGGGATAATATTGGCGGGCTTAATCATCAGTTAAAACTTGTGGCAATAAATCATGGTAAAACATCGGGTATTAGAGAGAAGAATTTACAGGTCAAGTACGCTGATCCGTTTATATTTGATAGTGATTATAATTTTGGCATATCGCTGGCAGAAAATAATAGTGTAACTGAAAATCTGCTTACAGAAGATGAGAATGTTATTAATCAGTCTTTACAGTTTAGTGTCAGCAAGTTTCTTGATAGAAGTCGTGGTAGTCGAGGCTATTTTTTAGGGCTTGGTATTAATTTCAGGTCACGACAGTTTAAAGGTGTTTCTTCAGGATTGATGCTGGATGAGACTGATGCAACCTCATTAAGTATTCATTGGGGATTTGAAGATGTTCATGATTATTTGTATAACAGGGGCGGTAAAGAATTTGGTTATTCCGCAGAGTTTTCGCACCATGCGTTGGGGAGTCTGTCAGAGTTTGTAATACATAACGTCTATTATCGAAGTTATTATCGTTTTGCTTCACGTCCCGATGATAATTTGAATGTACAGACAATATTTTCTTACGCCACAGATTATGTATTAAATGAATATGCCTTTGCCCTGGGTGGTAGTGACGATTTGCGTGGCTATGACAAGAACCGTTTTGAGGGTAATGCCCAGCTGTTAATGAATATCGAGTATCTGACGCCGGACAATGAACATAAGCGCTTGCGTTATGCTGTGTTTCTTGATGTGGGTAATACTTATGAGACGGTTCATGATATTAAAGAGGGTGAGCTCAACACGACGGCTGGTTTTGGGATTCGCTGGAAAATTCCGATATTTGTAAATCTGGATTTGCGTCTAGATGCGGGTTATGGATTTACGGATGATGATTATCGTATCAGTTTCAGTTCTAAGCAGGCTTTTTAAGTCAGAAGTTTAACTTACGACTTATAATTTTATCCCCCTGTGTATGACATAAAACGTAGAACCTTATTCGGGTTTTCATTGAAATCATGTTTTTCAGGTTTGAGATTAATGGCCGTTCGAATGGCCTGTTCCAGTTCTTCATCACTTATGCCTGCACGTAATAATGGGCGCAGTTCAAAATGATTTTCCTGTCCAAGGCATGTGTAAATAGTGCCGTCGACTGAAAGCCTGACTCTATTGCAGGTGGCACAGAAATGTTGTGACATGGGGGTAATAAAGCCGATGTTGATATCTGTATTGGCTACTTTTAAATAACGTGCCGGGCCACCGCCGGGCATTACGCCGGGAATTAAATCAAATTTCTCTGCCAGGCGGGTTTTGATCTGCTGCAGGTCAATATAGTTATCTGTGGCCTTACGACCCATATCACCCACGGGCATGGTCTCAATGAAGCGCAAGGTGAACCCGTGTTCGATGCAGAAATCGACCATATCTTCGACTTCGTTATCATTAATGTCTTTCATTAACACCATATTGATTTTGATGGGTTTAAAGCCCGCCTGTTTTGCAGCCATCAGGCCATCAATCACTTTTTCCAGTTTGCCACCAGTCAGCTGTTTGAATTTTTCACTATCAAGGCTATCCAGACTGGCGTTGATGCGACTGATACCGGCAGATTTCAGTTCAGTTGCATATTTGGCCATGCGAGTCGCATTGGTGCTTAAGGAGAGGTCTTCTAACATAGGCAATGCGGATAAGCGCGTGGCCAGTTGTGTCAGGTCTTTGCGTACCAGGGGTTCACCGCCAGTTATTCTGACTCTGCGAGTTCCAAGCCGGGTGAATATTGATATAACCCGTTCTATTTCATCAAAGCTTAGCCAGTCATCGGGTTCATGAAAATCACGGAAATGTTTGGGCATGCAATAGCTGCAACGCAGATCGCAACGATCGGTTACAGAGAGTCTGACGTAGTCAATGCTGCGTCCAAATTGATCAATCAGTTGAGTCATGACACCATGGTAGACCGTGAGTGAATGCTTTAATTCTATTAATAAAACTAATCATACTATTGTGACTAGCGTTCTATAATACCTTTTAGCTGATAAAAGTGTAAACCTGTTTGAGTAGTGTAAGTCATTAATTTATAAAGGGTTATACACACGGATGCAGGCGTAACCGTTAAGGATATATCTGATATTCTGTTCCATGTATTGATGTTTCTCAATAAAGTAGTATTTAAGAATTTTATGAAACTCTTAATAACGATGATTAGTCAGCAGCTTATAGCCTGCCTATAATCTCATTCCTTCTATAAGGGCAGGACCTTGAGTTATGAATTATTCCCCTGAATCTGAGCAGATGAATGTGAACAGTCGTATAGAGGTAAAGAATACGACCTGTTACATGTGTGCCTGTCGTTGTGGCATTCGTGTCACATTGCGTGATGGCGAAGTTCGCTATATTCAGGGTAACCCTGAACATCCTCTGAATCAGGGCGTCATATGTGCCAAAGGCGCATCTGGCATTATGAAGCAGTATTCACCGGCACGATTAACAAAGCCTCTATTGCGTAAGCAGGGCGCAGATCGTGGCGATGCCCAGTTTGAAGAAATCTCCTGGGACAAGGCCTTTGGTCTTATGGAAGAACGCCTGTCTCATCTGCGTGCCACTGATCCTAAGAAATTTGCCCTGTTTACCGGTCGTGACCAGATGCAGGCCCTGACCGGCCTGTTTGCCAAGCAGTTTGGTACGCCTAACTATGCCGCGCATGGTGGTTTTTGTTCAGTGAATATGGCCACCGGCATGATTTATACCATCGGCGGTTCTTTCTGGGAATTTGGTGGCCCTGATCTTGATCGCTCCAAGCTGTTTATCATGATCGGTACCGCTGAAGATCATCATTCCAATCCAATGAAAATGGCCCTGTCCAAATTCAAGCGTAACGGAGGTCGATTTATTTCGATTAATCCCGTACGTACTGGTTATTCGGCTATTGCTGATGAATGGATTCCGATTAAACCGGGTACCGATGGCGCATTAATTTTATGCCTGATTCGTGAGCTGATTGCCCAGGGGTTGTATGATCGTGATTTCCTGGTGCAGTATTCTAATTCGGCTCAGTTGATCAATACTGATGAAGCCTCTGATGAACACGGACTATTTATTCGTACCGAGAGCGATAAGGAGCCGGGCTGTTTCGACCCTATGAATGAGCTCTGGTGGGACCGTCATACAGATGCAGCCGTTAAAACCCATACTGAAGGCGCTGACCCCTTCCTGATGGGAGAATTTAAGCTGGAAGATGGCACCTCGGTTAAGCCCGCTTTTCAGTTATTAAAAGACCAGGTGGAAGAGTACACGCCGGAATGGGCAGAGAACGTCACCGGTATTCCAGCAGAGACGATTCGTCGTCTGGCTCATGAAATGGGCATTACTGCCCGTGATGAAAAAATTGAATTACCCATTGCCTGGACTGATGCCTGGGGCAAGGAACACGATACCATTACCGGTAATCCTGTGGCCTTCCATTCCATGCGAGGTACTGCCGCTCACTCCAACGGTTTCCAGACCATCCGCGCACTGGCGATTCTGATGTCGATTCTGGGTACCATTGACCGACCCGGTGGTTTCCGTCACAAGGCACCATTCCCACGACCCATTCCCCCCTGTGCAAAAACGCCCAAAGGACCGGAAGGGGTAAACCCCAATACGCCACTGGGTGGTATGCCGCTGGGCTGGCCGGCTGATCCCAATGATCTGTTCGTTGATGAAAACCAGAAGCCTGTGCGTATCGATAAGGCTTTCTCATGGGAGTTTCCTTTATCGGCTCATGGCCTGATGCACAATGTCATCACTAATGCCTGGCGGGGTGATCCCTATCAGCTGGATACCTTAATGATTTTCATGGCGAATATGGCCTGGAACTCATCGATGAATACCTCAGAAGTGCGCAAGATGTTGAATGACAAGGATGAGAATGGCGAGTACAAAATCCCATTCATTATTGTTGCTGATGCCTTCCAGTCTGAAATGACGGCTTATGGTGACCTGATCTTACCGGATACGACTTATCTGGAGCGTCATGATGTGATGTCCATGCTGGATCGGCCGATTTCAGAATATGATGGCCCGGTGGATTCAGTGCGTATTCCGGTAGTGCCCCCGAAAGGTGACTGTAAGCCGTTCCAGGAAGTATTAATTGAAATGGGATCACGGCTGAAATTGCCTGCCTTTGTTAAAGAAGGTGGTGAGCGTAAATTCCGTGATTACCCGGATTTCATCGTTAATTATGAAACCGAACCGGGTTCCGGTATTGGCTTCCTCGCTGGCTGGCGTGGTAAGGGCGGTGAGAAGTTCATGAAAGGTGAACCGAATCCGAACCAGTGGGAAATGTACGAGAAGAACAATTGTGTCTATCAATATCATTTGCCCAAGTCATACCAGTATATGCGTAACTGGAACATGGGTTATCTGCGCTGGGCACAGGATCATCGTCTGACCCGTTACGCTGAGCCGATCAATATTCATATTTATTCGGAAGTGCTGCAGAAATTCCGTCTTGCGGCTCAGGGTAAATACCCGGGCAAGCAGCCGCCTCAGCATTTACGTAAACGAATTGAAGAGCATTTTAATCCGCTGCCGTTTTATTCTGAACCACTGGAAGCTCAGTTGACGGACAAGCAAAAATACCCGTTAAATGCTCTAACTCAGCGCCCCATGGCCATGTACCATTCCTGGGATTCACAGAATGCCTGGCTGCGCCAGATTCATGCCCATAACTACATGCATGTTCATCCTTCGCTGGGTGCATTGCATGGCTTTGGTGATGGTGACTGGATCTGGGTGGAATCCATGCATGGCAAGGTGCGTTGTATGGCACGTTTTTCAGAAGCGGTTGAACCGGGCACTATCTGGACCTGGAATGCAGTGGGTAAGGCCTCCGGTGCCTGGAATCTGGAGGGTGATGCCAATGAATCCAGAAAAGGCTTCCTGTTGAATCATCTGATTGCAGAAGAATTGCCTGCCCATGATGCGGGTGAGCATCTTTCAAATTCTGATCCGATTACCGGTCAGGCAGGGTGGTATGACGTGCGGGTGCGTGTTTATAAAGCCAGAGATGATGAGCCAAAAGAAACCTGGCCTCAGTTTGATACCATGCCTGCGTTACCGGGAACGGGTAAGCGACGTTCATGGCAGGGCTTCTTTGCCGGTATGTTTACAAAAGGAGATCAATAATGTCTCAGCTAGCTCTGGTTATTGATTTAAATGTCTGTGTCGGTTGCAGTGCCTGTGTGACCAGCTGTAAAGAATGGAATACATCAGGCCCCGCCGGATTCATGTCCGATGACAATCCTTATGGTAAAGAGCCTACAGGTACTTTTTTTAATCGTGTACAGACCTATGAAGTCGGTTGTTTCCCGAATACCGAAACTATTCATTTTCCAAAAAGCTGTTTGCACTGTGAAGATGCTCCCTGTGTACCTGTCTGCCCAACCGGTGCCAGTTACAAGCGTGAAGAAGATGGCATAGTTCTGGTCGATTACGATAAATGTATCGGTTGTAAATACTGTTCATGGGCCTGCCCTTATGGTGCCCGTGAATTTGATGAGCATCAGAAGGTCATGAAAAAATGTACCTTATGTGTTGATCGTATTTATGATCAGTCATTGCCTGAAACAGAACGTAAACCGGCCTGTGTTCTTTCCTGTCCCACCAGTGCGCGTCTGTTTGGTGATGTGGAAGATCCTGAGTCCGAGGTTTCCGTAGCGATTCGTGAAGAAGGTGGTTATCAGCTAATGCCTGAATGGGGTACCAAACCCTCTAATCATTATTTGCCACGACGTAAAACTCGATTGCATATCCATGAGGATGAACTGGTTCGTGCGGATAATCCGCTTAAGAAAGAAGAGCGTCAACCTTCTGCTCCAGTGGACGAGCCGACTCTTGATGATTCAACTAGCTGGTAATTTGAATGGATTTCTCATTTCTTGAATTTAATTTAATAAATAATTTTTCACAGGGGTAATGCAATGCATCCTGCGTTTTCTGTCATTTTTCTAACAACTCTGATCGGTGTCGGTCAGGGTCTGTTTTTAGCGCTATTTACCGGGCAGTCCTATGCGGCAGCACAGTTTTTACCGGCGCAGAATGGTACTGGTTTCTTTGCCATGGGCAGTTTGATTGCCTTGTTGTTTTTAATTGGTGGTCTGATTAGTTCAATATTTCATCTCGGGCATCCGGAACGTGCCTGGCGAGCAGCGACTAAATGGCGCACTTCATGGTTGTCCCGCGAGGTTCTGGCATTGCCTGTGGTGATGTTTTTTGTATTCGTTTATGGCCTCATGCACTATATGAACTGGGATATGGTTATTTTTGTGACCAGTACCGGGGTTAAATTTAATTTGAGTTTGCTGGTTGGTGCAGTAGGTGCTGCGGCTGTGTTTATCCTGTTTCTGTGTACTGCAATGATTTATGCGGCCATCAAGTTTTTACAGGAATGGTCAAACCCATTAACTATTGTTAATTATATTTTATTAGGTACAGCATCCGGTTTTACATTGGCGGCGGCTTTTTCAAGTTATACGGCGCCAGACCTGATTCGCTTCTTTAGTGTCTGGGCGATCATTATTACAGTAATGGCATTTGTTTCACGGAGTGCATCATTGATTCGTAATGCACGTATTAAATACAAATCATCGATACAGACGGCGATTGGTGTTCGTCATAATCAGATTGTGCAAAATGCCCAGGGTGCCATGGGTGGTTCATATAATACCCGTGAATATTTTCATGGTAAGACCGCGATTTTTTTAAAATCCATTAAATGGCTGTTTATGATGCTGGTTTTTCCTGTGCCAATTATTTTATTGTCTTCAGGCATGGATGATAATAATGGAGCTGTTTTGCTTGCAGCATTTATGGTGCAATATGTTGGCTTGCTGGCAGAGCGCTGGTTTTTCTTTGCTCAGGCAAATCATCCACAAAATATTTATTATCAAACTGTGTAATACATCAAAGCAGGCCGGATTTCCGGCCTGTTTTTTTTTTCTATGTTGTGTAATATGGCGCTACAGTTTTAGGAAGTCAGTATTGACTGCTGGTAACCTTTTTAATCATCAGGAAAAAACATGTTAAGAAAATTTACCACAATTTTTGGTTTTATGATTCTATCTGCAACGGTTCAGGCTGAAGGTTTTGATTTACGACTGGCGAATGAAACTGCAGAAGTAATTTATCTGACTGAATCATCGACTTTTGGTTATGGCGGTGCAGATATTGGCCTGGGTCTACTGTTTAATGAGGCGGATGATTTTATGATCAGTGGCTCGGCCATGGTGACAGGGCACAGTGCAGGTAATAATCGTCCATTACAGTTTGGAATAGGCGTTAAGCTGGCTATGGTTTCGATCGATCAGGCTACAGTTAATGAAGAGGTTGGTGCTTTAGCTATTGGTGCTCAGGTGCGTTATTTGTTTCCTTCATCAACCCCTGTGGCGCTTCTGGCAGAAGGTTTTATCGCCCCAGAAGTGGTTAGTTTTAGTGGTGCTGAACAATATAGAGAATATCGGTTTGCACTGGAGCTGGAAGTAACACCCAGCGCAAGAGCTTATCTGGGCTACCGTAAAATAGAGGTGGATGTGGAGAATATTAATCAGGACATTGAAATTGATGATCATGCTCATCTGGGTATTAAAATCGAATTCTAATCCGGGATATTATTTAGATATATATTAAAAGGGCGGTTTATCCGCCCTTTACTATTTTGGGGATAGTAAAATACCGGTCATTCTGACTGACGAGCCTGAGAATGAGTGATATGAAAAATATGAATCGATTACTGGACATAATGGCGGCCTTAAGGACGCCAGATACCGGTTGTCCATGGGATATAAAGCAGACATTTAAAACAATTGTCCCCTATACGCTGGAGGAAGCCTATGAGGTGGCGGACTCCATCGAGAGAGGTCAAATGGATGAGCTCAAAGATGAGCTGGGAGATTTGCTATTCCAGGTGGTTTTTTATGCTCAAATGGCCCGGGAGCAGGATCTGTTTGAATTTGGTGATATTGTGGCTGCGATAAATGACAAGCTGGTCCGTCGCCATCCCCATGTGTTTGCCGGTGCTGAGTATAAGGATGAGGCAGCACTGAATGATGACTGGGAAAGGGCGAAATCATCTGAGCGTGACCAGAGGGCAGAAGCCGATCAGGCGTCTACATTAGCGGGTGTGGCGAGATCGTTACCCGCATTAAAAAGAGCGCAGAAGCTACAGAAACGAGCTGCCAGAGTGGGTTTTGACTGGCCTGATGTGGCGCCGGTCTGGAATAAGCTAAACGAAGAAGTGGCGGAACTGCAGGAGGCTGTAGAAGAAGGGGATAAGGACAAAATCTTTGATGAAATGGGGGATCTGTTATTTAGTTGCGTCAATCTGGCCCGCCATTTAGGTGTCGATGCCGAGGAGGCGCTGAGGCAGGGGAATCAAAAGTTCACTAATCGATTCAACTGCCTGGAGTCAGAATTAAGTCATCAGAATAGAGCCATAGAAGAATGCGATATCATCGAGCTGGAGCAATTATGGCAGGCCTCAAAAAAGAGTTTCTAATTTGTAAAACCTTCATTCAGGGGGTTAACAAATTAAATAGTTGATTTAAAATACCACTCAAATCTGTTTTTACTTAAATGATTTCCTGTTGTTGGTATCTGGGCATTTCCATGGATGGCCTGTTTACGGGAGGTTATTCCCACCTTGATTGATGACATCAGAATAGCACTAGAGAATTGTATTTTATGAAATTACAGCTTAATTCCACACCTGTAAAAATAGCTGCAGCTTCTTCATTTGTTCTGTTGGGTTCGATCATAGCCGCTGTTTTGCATTCTACTTCCAGCAATGTTCAGGTTCAGGCCAGTGTAGAGCATGAAGAGATTAGAAATAAGCCCAGGCAGCTTACACCTCAGGAGCTGGATGATATGCATTCATCATGGATATTTAGTTCTTCAGAGTCAGCAGCGCTGGTTGATAATGACAGTGGTTTTGAGACTGCAACCATCGGGCGCTAGGTCTTTTTCAGTTATTCGAAGATTAGCTTGCATAACAGCTTAGGGAAAAGCTTATAATTACAGGATGTATGAAGAGTATTTTGGGCTAACAGATTCACCTTTCTCTATCGCTCCTGATCCGCGTTATCTCTATATGAGTGAGCGCCATCGGGAGGCTTTTGCACATCTGGTTTATGGCCTGAATTCTGAAGGGGCCTTTATTCTGTTGTCAGGTGATGTTGGTACGGGTAAGACGACAGTAAGTCGTTGCCTGCTGGAACAGATTCCCCAGAATACTAATCTTGCTCTGATTCTCAATCCCAAAGTCAGTGCCCAGGAATTACTGGATACCATCTGTGATGAATTAGGTGTAGCTTATTCCAGAACACATCCCAGTATTAAGCATCGTGTCGATCAGATTAATCTTTTTCTTTTGCGGAGTTATGCAGAGGGTAAAAGAACAGTTGTATTGATTGATGAAGCACAAAATCTGGATATTGAAGTGCTTGAGCAGTTACGCCTGCTCACTAATCTGGAAACGAACGAGCATAAGTTATTGCAAATTATTCTCCTGGGTCAGCCCGAGTTACTGGATATTCTGGCGCGGCCTGAGTTATCTCAGCTGGCACAACGTATTACCGCTCGCTATCATCTTTCACCTTTAAACAAAAAAGAAATCATTACTTATGTTTCCCATCGGCTGGGTGTGGCGGGTTGTAATCGAGTTGTGTTTTCCAACAGTGTATTAAAAAAATTATTTAAACTAAGTGGTGGTATACCTCGTTTAGTTAATGTTCTTTGTGATCGAGCCCTGTTAGGTGCCTATGTTCAGAACAGGCATCATGTGGATCAGAGAACGCTGGAAAAGGCAGCTAAAGAAGTTTTCGGTGAGCAAAAAACAACTATAAATAAACGGGGGCAGTTTTTTACAAGCAGATGGATGCTTCCTGTTTATTTAACTTTTATAGTCGGGCTGGTATCCGTCCTGTATTTTAATTATCAATCTGTAGTCGATGAAAAAAATCAGATTGCCGATGAATTAAAAGCCATGGAAGCAGAATTGAGTGCTGTTGAGAAAAGTCCGTCGACAGTCGAGGCGCAGTTGGTCTGGCCCGATGAAGTTACGCGATTAAGATCTAATTCGGTTGCCTTTCAGTCTTTATTTCAGCGCTGGAATATGAGTTATAAGCCAATGGAAAATGGCACGCCCTGTTTTTATGCGCAGACGAAAGGCCTCACCTGTATGGAAAATCAGGGTGATATTGCGTATCTACGTATTCTTAATCGGCCTGCAGTGCTTTCGCTTTATGATGGAACCGGCAATATTTACTACGCAGCCCTGATCGGTCTTGATGATCAAAATGCAGTACTGGACTTTGCAGGTACCGAGCAGAAAGTATCTGTACAACAGCTGGAAAAATTCTGGCAGGGTGAGTTTGTCCTGTTATGGAATAAACCTCCCGGTTATGAGTTATCAATTAAGCCAGGATATCAGGGAGACGAAGTACGCTGGATAACAAGAAAATTGAATCAGATTAATCAAACCAACTTTTTACCAGAAACCTCTGTTTATAAGGCGGAACTGGTTGAAATGATTAAACAGTTTCAGTTGAGTCAGGGTATAGAGGCTGATGGGATTGTTGGAGAGCAGACGCTGATACATATTAATGATGCAACAGGGATTAATGCGCCAATGTTGGGTAAAAGAAGTTAATGTCATATATTCTCGAAGCGTTAAAGAAGTCTGACCAGACAAGGAAGCAGGGTAATATACCCGACTTGCAGACTATTCATGTGCCACTCAGCGTAGAAGTACAGCAATCACGCTGGCCTTATATCATCATCGTGGTTTTGCTGATGGGGCTGGTCTTTCTACTGGGCTGGATGAGGCCATGGCAGGCGGCATCTGTTGCTGAGCCTGTTGTTAATAATCCTCAGATCATAAATGACAGCATAAAGGCCAGCGTAGTTATTGAACAGCAGGTGGTTGCCGAAATACAGCCGGACAATAATCAAAAAGTAGATATACAGAAACCTCAGTTAACAGAGCAGATAGAAATGCCTGAGGCAGAAAAGCTTATGGTTAGAGCTGATTCCGGTCAGCAGCCTGTGCCGCATTTGCAGGAGCTACCGGCGTTATTGCAGCAGGCTATTCCGGACATGTCATTTGCAGGACATGTTTACTCCAGTAATCCGGCACAGCGATCGGTGATTATTAACGGTTCAGCCATGGGAGAAGGTGATCTGATTATTGGTGATTTGAGGATTGACGAGATTACCAGTAACGGTGTGATATTTGATTATCAGGCGCAGCGTTTCAGGATTGATATCCTGCAGGACTGGTCTTTTGATTAGGTGTTTTATTAGTTTCTTCTTTTTGTTAATGGTTTCAGCTAGTTAAAATCCTGTTTCTTGTCAGAAATAGACTATAGTTTAAATATTTAAATGCCCATTGAAAGTAGGGTATAAACCCCAGGTTGAAATTTATGGCGAAAATTCTGGTTGTTGATGATTCAGCGACACAATTACAATCATTGACAAAAGCACTGCAAAAGCATGGTTATGAGATCATCACGGCAGTGGATGGTGTTCAGGCTGTTGAAGTAGCGACCAATGAATTACCTGATATTATTCTTATGGATGTTGTTATGCCTAATTTAAATGGTTTTCAGGCCACGCGTCAGATTACTCAGGGCAGTAAAACAGCACATATACCCGTCATTATGTTATCTGGCAAAGATCAGGAAACAGATAAGGTCTGGGCAACACGGCAGGGTGCTAAAGGTTATTTTATCAAGCCACCTGATGAGAAAGATCTACTTGAAGCTATTAGTAATCTTTTGGCTGGCTGAACAAGTAACAGATAATTATCTATAATCCCAGATAAAACTCATACTGGGGAAAATCATGTCTACAGCTGTTATTGCCTTATTGGTAAGTGTTGTTCTGTTTGTTTTATATATTATTGTTATTTTTAATGCGCTTGTATCTTTGTTGAATCGTGTGAAGAATGGGTTCTCACAGATTAATGTTCAACTACAAAGACGTCATGAATTAATTCCGAATCTTGTAGAAACAGCAAAAGCCTATATGGCTCATGAAAAAGAAACATTAACGGCAGTGATTGAAGCACGTAATCAGGCCCGGGCGGCAACAGAAGTAGCAGCAGAACATCCTGAAAATGCCGCGGCAATTAAACAGTTAATGAAAGCAGAAACAGCATTGACAGGCTCATTAGGACAGTTTTTTGCTCTCTCTGAGAATTATCCGGAAATAAAAGCAGATCAGACGATGTCGGATCTAATGGAAGAGCTGACATCAACGGAGAATAAAGTTTCCTTCTCACGGCAGGCTTATAATGATGCTGTTATGAATTACAATACTTATCGGGAGCAGTTTCCGAATTTTATTGTGGCTAATATGAGTAATTTCAAATCAGCGGCATCCTTTCATCTCGACTCAGTCGATTATAAAAAACCGATTAAAGTTTCATTCTAATTAAAGTCGTTTAATTAAATCTCGATGGATTTTTTCAAGCATCAGGATCAGGCCAGGCATAAAACCGGAGTTCTGGTTTTATTGTTTATACTGGCAGTGATCTTCATTGTCGTGGCTGTAAATATTGTTGCATTTTTGTTGTTTTCTACAGGTGATGACTATGTTTCAAAATATAATCACTGGATGGAGAATATTCACTGGGAACATCCGACTGCACTCGCCGTTTTGTTGATATTTACAGGCAGTTTAAGGCGTTATTTTGCTTTAAGTGATGGTGGAAAAGCCGTTGCTGAAATGGTAGGGGCCAGTTTAGTTGATCTGAATAGTAGTGATAAAAAAATAAAAAAATACATTAATATTGTCTCTGAGATGTCTATTGCATCAGGTGTCCCCATGCCTGTGCTTTATGTAATGGAGCGTGAGTCGGGAATTAATGCTTTTGTTGCGGGCTTCCGGTCTACTGAAGCTGTGATGGTGGTCACCAGAGGTGCGCTGAATGAGCTGGATAGAGATGAGTTGCAGGGAGTTGTTGCTCATGAGTTCAGTCATATTTTGAATGGCGATATGCGTATTAATATTAGATTAATGGCAGTACTGGCAGGAATTTTAACTATTGGTCAGTTTGGTCGAGTTTTGATGAGAAGTGGTAGCGATAGCAGGCATAGCCGAAATGGCGGTCCTGCTATTTTAATTGGGCTGTTATTTTTTTTAATAGGGTATATAGGATTAATTTCTGGTCGATTAATCAAGGCTGCTATATCAAGACAGCGTGAATATCTTGCGGATGCATCGGCTGTACAGTTTACCCGTAACCCGTCTGGTATTGCCGGTGCGCTCTATAAGATCAAAGAAAATAATATGGGTAGTTTTCTTCAATCGAATCAGGCAGAAGAAATGAGTCACATGTGTTTTTCAAAGACGATGAATATATGGTTTGGCTCATTAATGTCAACGCATCCTGATCTGGAAACTAGAATTAATACCATTGATCCATCGTTTATTAAAATCCAGAATGCCAGGTCCATTATAGTAAAGAGAAAATTCGAAGAAGAACAAAAGCAGGCAAGTGATAAGCTTAAAAGTCATGATATTGCTGGTTTGATTGGTAGTCCTCAGCCACAGCATCTGGCTTATGCTGCAATGCTGTATAAAGCGTTTTCACCTTCTCTGTTAAATTTATTGCACACACCTGAGGGTGCTCAGTGCTTGATTTACGCACTGTTAATTTCAGCCATGAAGGATGATCGGGGATTGAATTATCTGCATGATAAAAGCGAACAGGATATTGTCGAAGTTACCAGGCAGGCAATAACAAATATTAAGCAGATAGATAAAAGAAATTATTTGCCTATAGTGGATCTTGTTTTGCCGGTAATAAAGAATATAGAAAATAATAATAAACAAAAGTTTATTGAGATAGCTGAGGGGCTTGTCAGGCTTGATCAACACGTCACCATGTTTGAGTTTGTACTATTAGTAATTATAAAACAACATTTGTCTAAAAATTCAGAGAAAGTTGTCCATGTGAAATTTCATTCATTCAAGCATGTAATGGATGATGTGCGTGTGTTGGTTTCGCTGCTGGTACAAACAAGTCGTCAGGCTAATGAAAAGTGTGAAGCTGTCTTTAAACGAACGATGAAAACGTTTGTAGTGAATAAGTTTGAGATGATGCCTGTAAATCAATGCAATTTCCAAATGCTTACAGAGGTGTTGAACAGGCTAAATAGTTTGTCGCCAATGTTGAAAAAGACATTGATTACCGTATGTGTGGATTGTGTGCTTGATGATGGCATTATAATGCCTGCTGAGGCTGAGTTATTACGTGCAGTAGCAGAAAGCCTTGATTGCCCGATGCCGCCCCTGTTGCAATCAGTATAACCATTAATATTCTGTTTCCGACCGCTTATCAGGTAGAGTTTGATCTGTTTCAAATTAGATAAAGAGCGTGGTGGTCAGGCGAACAATATCAGCTAATACTGGGTGTAACGATATGGTTTTATGAGGCTTCAGATATGCAAGCAGCTCATTACACAATGATTACGGCTATCCTGGTTGTGCTTCTGATAACTACTGTTATTAGTATGATTTAGTATATAAGAGTCAAATAGTATTTATTAATGGTTAGCATCACTCTGTTTTAATTGTAAAATGCGAGTATGTCATCTAATCATATTTTCTCAATTGCGCCCATGCTTGACTGGACAGACCGTCATGATCGTTATTTCCTTAGATTGATAACTCGGCACTCTTTTCTTTATACGGAAATGATCACTACCGGTGCGTTGCTGCATGGAGATGTAGATCGTTTTCTTTCTTTTAATGATGCCGAGCATCCAGTGTCATTGCAGTTGGGTGGTAGTCATCCTGGTGATCTGGCTGCAAGTGCAAAAATTGGTCAGCAATATGGTTATGATGAAATCAATCTTAATGTAGGCTGTCCCAGTGAGCGTGTTAAGTCGGGTAGTTTTGGTGCCTGCCTGATGGCAGAGCCAAAGCTGGTTGCTGACTGTGTGGATGCAATGAAATCATCCGTTGATATTCCTGTCACTGTAAAACATAGAATAGGTATCGATGATCGAGACTCATGGGATGAGCTTTGTGAGTTTATCGAAGTGGTATCTAACGCGGGTTGTCAGTTGTTTATTGTGCATGCGCGTAAAGCCTGGTTGCAGGGCTTGAGTCCTAAGCAGAATCGCGAAATTCCACCATTAAAATATGAAACTGTTTATAAATTAAAAAAGGAATATCCACATCTGGAATTTGTTATTAATGGCGGCATCAAGTCAATAGCAGAAGCTGAACAGCACTTAAATTTTGTTGATGGTGTGATGATGGGGCGCGAGGCATATCATAATCCCTATGTACTGGCAGAGGTTGATTCTCGGTTATATAGCGATAAAAATAATATTTTGAGCAGAAAGCAGATACTTGAAAAGCTGATACCGTATGTAGAAGATGAGTTGGCAAAAGGGACAAGGTTACATTCAATTACTCGACATATAATGGGGTTATTTTTGGGGGTGCCAGGAGCAAAAGCATGGCGACGACACTTAAGTGAAAATGGAGTTAAAGCGAATGCCTCAATTAATGTGTTGCATGAGGCATTTCAAAAAATAGATTCTGACTTATAAATGTTTTAATATTGGTTGAAATGATTACAGGATAATAAAATGGATGAAATAATTAATAATATACAACAGTTGGCAGTTACCTATGGGATGAATGTCCTGTTTGCAATTTTAATTTATCTGTTTGGTAAATGGGCTTCCCGTATTGTTAAGGACATAATTGTTAAAATTATGAGGCGATCGAATGTTGATCCGCTTTTGATTACATTCAGTTCTAATCTGGCTTATGCGGCGATGATCGCATTTGTTGTAATAGCGGCATTAAATCAACTGGGTATAGCGACAACATCATTTATAGCTATTCTTGGTGCTGCCGGCCTGGCAATAGGTCTTGCATTACAGGGTTCATTGTCAAATTTTGCAGCTGGTGTGTTAATGATAATATTTAGGCCATTTAAAGTAGGGGATTTTATCGAAGCGGCGGGTGCGTCAGGCGTTGTTGAAGGCATGGATGTTTTCACAACGAATATCCGCACAGGAGATAATAAATCTGTAATTGTGCCTAACAATAAAATAATGGGCGATAATATTGTTAATTATTCGGCAAAAGATACTCGACGTATTGATCTGGTTATTGGTATTGGCTACGATTCAGATATTAAATCAGCAAAATCCATTCTGAATGATATTTTAAGTAATGATGAACGTATATTAAAGGATCCGTTACCTACTATCGGTGTTCTGGAATTGGCGGATAGTAGTGTTAATCTCGCTGTACGTCCCTGGGTTAACACAACTGACTACTGGCAGGTTTATTTTGATCTGAATGAAGTTATAAAAGCTCGTTTTGATGAGGCGTCTATCAATATTCCATATCCTCAGCAGGATGTGCATCTTTATAAATATCAAAATAGTTAGTAGTTTTTAGAAGTTATTTTTTTATTATATTGTTAGTGAGAAATAAGAATGAACAAAAAAGCAGGATTATTGGTATTGATGTTCCCGTGTGCGTTATTCGCAAATGAGTGGAAAGGTGAGGGAGAGCTGGGTTATACCTCTACATCGGGTAATTCGGATTCTGAAAGTTTGAATACTAAATTATCGGTTTCTAAAGAAAAGGATAAATGGCGACATAAAGCTGCGATCGAGGCACTTAAAACATCCACGGATAATGTTACTAGTTCGGATCGTTTTGTTTTTACAGAAAAAACTGAATATAAATTTGGTAAAAAAACCTATTCATTTATGAGTTTGCGTTATGAAGATGATGAGTTTACCGATTTTGTTTATCAGTCATCAATTTCATTCGGTATTGGTTCGCGCTTTATTGAGTCCGATGTACATGTTTTTGATGCTTCGGCTGGTTTAGGTTATCGACGTACAAAAGATGATCTGACTATGCTGATTCATGAGGATGGTATTCTCAAGCTTGAAGCCAATTATAAATACACAATTAGTGAGAATGCTGTATTTTCTGAAGACATTCTGGTTGAATCTGGTGATGAGAATACTCATTCAGAATCTGTTACTGCACTTAAAACTAAAATTAATGGAAATTTATCTTCAAAAATTAGTTATACAGTAAAAAGAAATTCTGATGTAGCAGTAGGTACTGAGAAAACAGATACTGTAACTACAGTATCTTTGATCTACGGCTTTTAGAAACGTATTCGCCAGCTAAGATTGAAATTTACATCGGGTGATGCGCCGGCTTGTATGTCTTCAGTAATGGCAATATCAAATTCAGATCGAGTGTCCAGAATAATACTGCCGCCAAATGTCAATTGTGTAACAGGGCCTAGAAAATTAGTGTCTGTTTCATAGAATGCTGAATGATTATCAAGCTGTAATTTAAGCAGAATACTGTTGTCAGCATGAAGCTGTAATCCTGTAGTTAGAAATAACGCGTGATTTTTCTGGATGCCTGGAAGAATCTTGCTCTTTCCCATAAAGACAATGCCAGCATTGCCATAAACCCATAGCGTGTTATTTAGTTTTTTATGGGAGGCTAACCATAATGCAATATCAGTATTTCCACTTCCTGTCAGTTTGTCGCTTT
>JAPHQX010000090.1 GCA_026196035.1 Gammaproteobacteria bacterium | reverse complement strand
GATTCGTGTAAAGATGGTGGCATTCTGGCCTCTTCATGGAATCTATTTGAAGCACAGCAAAAAGTGATTGCCTTAACCAATGCCCATGGCGTTGAGTGCCGCTTATTCCACGGTCGTGGTGGCACGGTAGGTCGCGGCGGCGGTCCGACTCATGATGCGATTCTGTCGCAGCCTGAAGGCACGGTACATGGTCAGATCAAATTCACCGAACAGGGTGAAGTACTGTCATTCAAATACAGTAATGTTGAAACTGCGGTTTATGAAATCACCATGGGCGTTACCGGACTGATGCAGGCCAGCCGATCACTGGTTACCGAACAACCTTTGACTGCATCAGCTGCGCATATTAACACCATGAAAGAACTGACCAGAGTTGGCGAAAATGCCTATCGCCAGCTAACCGATAATACTGAAGGCTTTCTGGATTATTTTTACGAAGCCACACCGGTGGTTGAAATCGGTATGCTTAACATTGGTTCGCGACCCTCTCATCGCTCTAAAGTTGATCGTTCCAAATCATCTGTACGCGCCATACCCTGGGTATTTGGCTGGGCACAGTCACGCACCACTTTACCTGCATGGTATGGTATTGGTTCTGCACTGGAACAACTCATTAGTCGTGATAAAGAACAGTTGCACCTGTTACAGCAAATGAATAAACACTGGCCTTACTTCAGGTCATTATTAGCTAACACTCGAATGGCGCTTTACAAGGCCGATATTGAAACAGCAAAAGAATATGCAGACTTGTGTGAAGATCCTGCAACAGGTGAGCGTGTTTACAACAAGATTCGTCAGGAATACGAACGCACAGTAAAATATATTCTTGAAATTACAGAATGCGAGCATCTGCTGGATGATACACCTGCACTGGCATTATCTTTAAGTCGACGTGATCCCTATCTTGACCCATTAAGTCACATTCAGATTCTGTTACTTAAACGTTATAGAAATATGGATCTATCTGAAGATGAACAGAACACCTGGCTCAGCCCTTTGCTAAGAACCATTAATGCGGTAGCAACCGGTATGAGAAATACAGGTTAGTGTTTAGTTGTAATCTATGGGCTGGCAGCGGAATCAAAAACAGCGGTTAACATACCCATAAAAAAACCCGGCAATGCCGGGTTTTTTATACTCTAAATAAATCAATTCTTAAAAAAATCAGGCAACCTGCACCGGAATCTGATCACTGGTATGAGTAATCTGATTTAGCTCATTCAGATAAACCAGTTTAGGCTTAAATGTGGCCACTTCTTTCTTATCCAGTAGCCCATAACTGGCAATGATAATTCGATCACCCGGGTTTGCCTTATGAGCCGCAGCACCATTCACTGAAATAATACCCGTATTTTCCTGGGCACGTATTGCATAGGTGACAAAACGCTCACCATTGGCCAGGTTATAAATCTGAATCTGCTCATACTCATGAATACCCGCCGTATCGAGTAAATGACCATCAATGGCACAGGAACCTTCATATTCGAGTTCTGAATGAGTAACACGAGCCTGATGCAGCTTGGCTTTAAGTATTGTTAAATGCATTAAAATTCCTGAAATCCTGGTCAAAAAAGACCCAAAACGTAAACCGAATTATGAGCTAATCGCCCTGTCCATTCAACCTTAATCAGAATTAAGGCTAAGGGAAATGTTATCTATTAGACGAATATCACCTAAACGGGCAGCTACCAGCACCACCAGATGACGATCCTCTATCGAAGGCATAGCAAGATCAGATGATCGTCGGATCGCCACATACTCTGCTTTAAACCCTCTACTATCGAGTGTAGCAGTCGCATTCTGCTCCAGCGCCAGGTAATCTTTATTGCCTGTTTTGAGTAAGTCTGCTATTTCAGTTAAAACCTGAAAAACCTGAGGGGCTTTTTCTCTTTGCTGATTATCCAGCCTGTTATTCCGTGAACTCATAGCCAGACCATCAATTTCACGTTGAGTCGCAATCGCTTCAATCTGGACCGGGCTATTCAACTCGGCAACCATGCGACGAATCAGCATTAATTGTTGAAAATCTTTCTCTCCAAAACAGGATATATCCGGCTGAACAATATTAAATAATTTACAGACAACCGTAGCCACGCCGGTAAAATGTCCGGGGCGGTACTCACCTTCCAGAACATCACTCAAACCCGGCACTATGACTTTAGTCGTTAAGTCCTGTTCAGTAGGATAGAGCTCGTCATTTGATGGCGCAAATAAGGCATCTGCAGATACCTCTTTGAGCAGTTCAACATCACCTTCAAAAGTTCTCGGGTAAGCAGAAAAATCATCTACCTCATTAAACTGCATGGGATTAACAAAAATACTGACAACCACTCGATCGGCTTTCTGCTTTGCCTGCGCCACCAGTTGCAAATGGCCCGCATGCAGGTTACCCATTGTTGGTACAAAAGCAATCGATAAACCTGCCTGCTTCCAACTAGCAACCTGATCGCGAACAGATTGAATATCTTTAAAAACATTCATAAAGAAATTATGTGTTAAAAAGAATGTTCGGCTGAAGGGAATGAAGAATTTTTCACTTCAGTTACATAAGCGTTAACGGCAGCAGCAATATCAGTAGATTCAGCCATATAATTTTTAGCGAATTTTGGAATATGTCCAACCGATATTCCGAGAATGTCATACAACACTAATATCTGACCATCACAAATATTACCTGCGCCAATACCAATCACCGGTATTTTTGACTGTTTAGTAATTTTTTCTGCAAGCTCAACAGGTACACATTCCAGTAACAACATATCAGCACCGGCCTGTTCCAGAACACGAGCATCTTCAAGCATGCGTTCGGCTACATCATGCTCACGCCCCTGAACTCTATAACCACCCAGCTTATGAACCCGCTGTGGCTGCAAACCCAGATGCGCGCAGACAGGAATACCCAGTCGCGTTAAAGTGGCTACCAGTTCTTTCTGATCGGCACCACCTTCAAGCTTCACCATATTAGCACCGGCCTGTTTCATAAAACGTCCTGCATTAGCGACAGCTTCTTCAACAGATGCATCAGACATAAAAGGCATATCCATAATCAGAAAGGCATGATCAAGCCCTCGAGAGACAGCCTGGCCGTGATAAACCATTTCATCCATAGTGACTGGCAAGGTTGTTTCAAGACCCTGAATAACCATTCCCAGAGAATCACCCACCAGCACTACATCAACACCGTTGTTATCCAGCAGACGCGCGAAACTGGCATCATAAGCCGTAAGACAGGCAATTTTTTCACCCTGCGCTTTCATCTCTTTCAGCTTAGGTACAGTCACTCGACCCGTTGTATTATGTGAGCTCATAAAATATCTTATAAAATTTCGGTTGCCGGATTAAAATAATGACGTCCATTACGTATTGATTTAACACGTTCTAATAATTGCTGAAAGTCACTTTCATTTTCAGCAAAATCAATTTCAGCTGCATTAATAATTAATAATGGTGCATCATTGTAATGATAAAAAAATTCCACATAAGCATCTGATAAACGTTGTAGATAGGCTGATTCAATCATCCGTTCATATTGAATACCCCGATTTTCTATTCGACCAATCAATATTTCAATCGGTGCCTGTAAATAAATCACCAGATCAGGCGTTGGCACATCAAACGTTAGATTCTCATAAACCTGTTCATAAAGCTGAAGCTCATCATCATCCAGAGTTAATTCTGCAAACAGACGATCTTTTTCAATTAAAAAATCAGCCACTCGCACCGGGTTAAACATATCCCCCTGACGTAACTCCTGCATCTGGCGGGCACGCTGCAATAAAAAAAATAACTGGGTTGGCAATGCTGCAGCACGCGGATTTTCATAAAACTTTGAGATAAAAGGATTATCATTTGCACCTTCCAGTAATAATTCACTACCAAAAGTTTCTGCCAGCTTTTTAGCCAGGGTGGTTTTACCCACACCAATGGGTCCTTCTATAACAATATAACCCGGATTACTCATAGGATTTCCCCGGATATCTTGCCAGATATAACAACACGTCCCACGCTACTCATTTATAATGCACCTGTAAATTGCACATCTTCAACTGATACATTTTTTAATAAATCTGACAGCTTACCCAGACCTGGTATATCCAGCTCTGTTTCTATACGCTGTAACGGGTACAACACAAAAGCTCTTTCTGATATTCCCGGATGAGGAATAGTTAGTCGTTGATCATTTAATTGTAGATCATCATATAAAAGAATATCCAGATCCAGTGTTCTTGAGCCCCACTTATGTTGGCGCACACGACCCTGATCATTTTCTATAGCCTGCAATCTATCCAGTAACTCATAGGGATTAATCTGAGTTTCCAGCTTCAATACCATATTAAAATAATCTGGCTGCTGTTCATTATTTAATGTCATTGCCTTACTTCTAAACAGACCTGAATCACACATAACATTAACATCATCCAGTTCATTAATGGCAATAATCGCTTTGCTCAACTGCTGTTGAGGATCATCAAGGTTACTACCCAGACCTATATACACAATAGCCATTTCAACCGGGCTTTTTATGCTGTTTTTTTCTCGGCGGCTTCTTTGCAGGATTTAATAATTTCTCCTGCTGGTCAGAAGACATGGTCTGAATCCGGGTCCACCATTCACAACTGTCATCCTGTAATTCACCGGCCTTATTTCTTAAACACATAAAATCATAAGCCGCTCTGAATTTATGATGTGCCAGTAACGATTTTGCTCGACGACCATGTCGATATTTAAATCGAAACTGTAAATGCCAGATATCGCGCATCACCATACTAAAACGACGCGGAATGGAAGTCATTCCTACCTGCTGTTTAATAACAGAGGTCATCGCGTTCTGCATGGCCATAGAAATATCCATGCCATCCTTTATGAACTGATCATTCTGACGCATGACAGGTTTCCAGAGCATAGCCGCAAATAAAAATGCAGGTGTTATGGGCTTGCCTTCATTAATACGATTGTCTGTGCTCTGTAGTGAATAGCCAATAAAGTCATCAAAAATCGGGTCATCCAGACAATCACTAATTTGCGTAAACAAATACTGCAATAACTTATATTTTCTTAACAGCTCCAGGCAGATAACGGCCTGACCCGAGTGAAATAACTTAAGGACCTCTTCATATAATCTGGCAGGCGGGATATCTTTCAGCAAATGCCCCATTTCAAAAATATATTTTTCTGATTCTGAATGAATATCCAGACCCAGTTTTGCCGCAAAACGAACCGCCCTTAACATCCGTACCGGATCTTCCCGATAACGGGTTTCCGGGTCACCGATCAGTTTTAGCTGACGATTTTTCAGATCTTCCATGGCACCGGTATAATCAACAACCGAAAAGTCAGCTATATCGTAATACAGTGCATTTACCGTAAAATCACGGCGCCAGACATCACCTTCTATATCACCATAGACATTATCTCTGAGTATACGACCGGCATCATCCTGTATGCCATCTGAGTCCTGACCTTCATGACTGGAACGAAAAGTCGCTACTTCAATTATTTCTCTACCAAAGAAAATATGCGCCAGTCGAAAACGTCGACCAATAAGCCGGCAGTTACTAAATAGTTTTTTAACCTGTTCCGGGTGCGCATCTGTCGCAATATCAAAATCTTTTGGTACATGATTAAGTAACAGATCCCTGACTCCACCACCAACCAGCAAAGCCCTGTAACCGGCTTTATGTAAACGATACAAAACTTTTAAGGCATTTTCATCGATATTATCTCGGGAAATACAATGTTCAGATCGAGGAATAATGGTAGGTTCAGTCATATGTTCCTAAGAAATAATTACTGATAAATAAAAAAGCAGCACTGCACAGTGCTGCTTTTAAGTTTAAATGTAGGTTGCTTACAGATCGTAGCCACGCTCTTCATGTAGTGAAATATCCAGCCCCTGAATTTCATCTTCTTCATCAACACGCAAACCAATCACTGCATCAATCAGTTTAAGAATAACGTAGGTCACTACAACAGTGAACACCAGGGTTGCGACCACACCTGTTAACTGAACACCCAGCTGCCCACTCATGGAATCTATACCTTCAGCAAAACCGTAACCACTGAACACGCCCAGAGATGTGGCTGAGAAAACACCAGCCAGCAAAGTACCCAGAATGCCACCTACACCATGAACCGGAAACACATCCAGAGAATCATCAATTTTCAGTACTCGCTTAATATATTGCGTAGCACTAAAACAGACGATACCCGCCAGAACACCAATAACCATTGCACCACCAGGCCCGACAAAACCGGATGCAGGTGTAATCGTGCCAAGGCCTGCCACCATACCAGTAACCGCGCCCAGAGCACTGGGCTTACCAAAACGATACCACTCAATAAATAGCCAGGTCATGGTGCCCATGGCAGCTGAAATATGTGTTACTAGAATCGCCATTGATGCATTACCATCAGCGGCCAGTGCACTACCACCATTAAAACCAAACCAGCCCACCCAGAGCATACCTGCACCGGCTATGGTCATGGTCATGTTGTGAGGCATCATCGCAGTTTCAGGAAATCCCTTGCGAGGTCCCATGACAATAGCCGCCACAATAGCAGCAACACCTGCGGTAATATGCACGACCGTACCACCAGCAAAATCATACAGTCCCATTTCACCCAGCCAGCCACCACCCCAGACCCAATGGGTAACAGGCACATAAACCAGCATTAGCCAGAAGGCACTGAATATAAGCATGGCTGAGAATTTCATACGTTCTGCAAAACCACCGACAATCAGCGCCGGTGTAATAATGGCAAAGGTCATCTGAAACATCATAAATAATGATTCTGGAATGGTTCCAGACAGGGTTTCACGATCTATACCGGCCATCATGACTTTACTGAAGTCACCTATCCATGAATTACCTTCACCAAATGCCAGACTGTAACCTGCAACCAGCCAGAGAAAGGTGGAAACACCCGCCACCGCAAAACACTGCATTAATACGGACAGGACATTTTTAGATCGCACCAGTCCCGCATAGAACAGTGCCAGACCCGGTAGCGTCATAAACAGAACCAGTGCAGTAGATGCCATAATCCAGGCCGTATCAGCGCCACTGATTCCATCCTCTGCTGCCAGACTCACCTCCGGGAAGAGACCAGACATCAGTCCCATCAAGACTACGGGCTTCATCGCATATTTAAATTGCATTATTCAAATAATCCTAAATTTGTAATTATTACCTGATAATCCCGATAACTAACCAGAAACTCCCGGTTTTCGGCTTAAATTAGCGGCCAATTGTAGTGCATATGACCAATAAAATCACTAACTTGGGGGTATTGTTAATAAACTCTGATGGCAGGTTTTAACTTGTAAATTGCGATGATCTTATGAGCTGACCTTGCGTTTGAAACGCACAATCTGTCGACGATCTTTCTTGCTGGGGCGTTTATCGGAGTGTGATAAATGAGCGGATGTCGCTTTAAGGGTTCTAGCTCGCTCCTCCCTTAACCTGATACTGTCTTCTGTTTCCTGATATAACAACTGAGCTTCTTTTGCCGGGCGACGTTG
>JAPHQX010000056.1 GCA_026196035.1 Gammaproteobacteria bacterium | reverse complement strand
ATATCAGTTCATCATCAACCAGATCAACCTCAATGACATCACCCGGCATAAACTTGCCTTCCAGTAATTGCTGCGCCAGTGTATTTTCCAGAGTTTGCTGTATGGCGCGTTTCAGAGGTCGTGCACCGTATACCGGATCAAAACCAGCTTCACCTAATTTATCCAGTGCTGCTTCAGTTAATTTCAGATCCATATCTTTATCCTGTAAACGTTTACGCAGGTATTCAATCTGAATAGCGGTAATCACTCTGATCTGTTCTCTGCCTAATGGATGGAATACAACAGACTCATCAATACGATTAATAAATTCGGGCCTGAAGTGCTGTCCGACACTTTCCATTACCGCGGCTTTCATACCTTCGAAATCATTTTTCTCGGCAAATTCCTGAATCAGTTGTGAACCCAGATTCGATGTCATCACAATCACGGTGTTACGAAAATCCACCGTGCGACCCTGGCCATCGGTCAGGCGACCATCATCCAGTACCTGCAACAATACATTAAAGACATCAGGATGTGCTTTTTCAACTTCATCCAGTAAAACAACAGAATAAGGTTTACGACGTACCGCTTCCGTTAGATAGCCACCTTCTTCATAACCAACATAACCGGGAGGTGCGCCTATCAGTCGTGCCACTGAATGTTTTTCCATGAACTCGGACATATCAATACGTACAATGGATTCTTCTGTATCAAACAGGAAGCTGGCCAGTGTTTTGGTGAGCTCTGTTTTGCCGACACCGGTGGGGCCGAGGAATAAAAATGAACCATTGGGCCGATCGGGATCCGACAAACCGGCACGTGAACGACGAATTGCATTAGACACAGCTTCAACGGCTTCATCCTGCCCCACGACTCGTTTACGCAATTCATCTTCCATGCGCAATAATTTATCTTTTTCCCCTTCCATCATTTTTGATACAGGAATACCGGTTGAGCGCGAGACCACTTCTGCAATCTCTTCTTCGGTGACACGGTTACGGAGTAATTTCATTTCCTGCATTTCTGCCTGCGCCGCCATGTCCAGTTGTTTTTCAAGTTCAGGAATGCGTCCATATTGAAGTTCAGACATGCGTGCCAGATCATTGGCTCGTCGTGCCGTTTCCATTTCAAGACGAGCTTTTTCCAGCTGCTCTTTAATACTCGCACTACCATGCAAAGCTGCTTTTTCTGAGGTCCAGACTTCGTCTAAATCTGTATACTCCCGTTCCAGCTTGTCAATTTCTTCCTGCAAACGTAACAGCCGTTCTTTCGATGCCTTATCACTTTCTTTGGTTAATGCTTCACGTTCTATTTTTAACTGAATTAATCGACGCTCCAGGCGATCCATCGATTCAGGTTTTGAATCCATTTCCATACGAATACGACTGGCGGCTTCATCAATCAGATCAATCGCCTTATCCGGCAACTGACGATCAGTAATATAACGATGAGACAACACTGCGGCAGACACTATTGCCGGGTCAGTAATATCAACACCATGATGCACTTCATAACGTTCTTTCAAACCGCGCAGAATGGCAATGGTATCTTCAACATTGGGCTCTTCTACCAGTACTTTCTGAAAGCGTCGTTCAAGTGCGGCATCTTTTTCAATATATTTTCGATATTCATCAAGAGTGGTTGCACCAACACAATGGAGTTCGCCACGCGCAAGTGCAGGCTTTAACATATTGCCGGCATCCATGGCGCCTTCGGCTTTACCGGCACCCACCATAGTATGAATTTCATCAATGAATAAAATAATCTGACCTTCCTGCTTGGACAGATCATTCAACACTGCTTTCAAACGTTCTTCAAATTCACCACGGAATTTTGCACCGGCAATCAGCGCACCCATATCCAGCGACAACAGGCGTTTGTTTTTAATACCTTCGGGCACTTCACCATTTACGATGCGTTGCGCAAGCCCTTCAACAATGGCCGTTTTACCGACACCCGGTTCACCAATCAGTACCGGATTATTTTTGGTGCGTCGCTGCAACACCTGAATGGTCCGACGAATTTCTTCATCACGACCAATGACCGGATCCAGCTTACCCTGCTCGGCACGCTCGGTGACATCAATGGTATATTTTTCCAGTGCCTGACGTTGATCTTCGGCATTAGGATCATCAACACTCTGACCACCACGAACCTGATCAATGGCGTCTTCCAGTTTCTTTTTATCTGCGCCAAATTCACGCAACAATTCACCAACCCGACTTTTATCGTCGACACAGGCCAGAACAAAAATCTCGCTGGATAAATACTGATCTTTACGTTTTTGGGACAGTTTATCTGCGACATTTAACAGTCGACCAAGGTCACTGGATAAATGCACCTCGCCGGCAGTTCCCTCAACCTGAGGCAGATGCTCGAGCTCTTCACCCAGGCGTGAACGCAGGCCATTAACATTAACAGCCGCAATGGTTAATAGATGACGAACCGTGCCACCATCCTGATCGAGCAGTGCCAGCATCATATGTACTGGCTCAATGAATTGATGGTCACGACCGACCGCCAGAGATTGCGCCTCGGCCAGCGCCATCTGAAATTTGCTTGTTAAGCGATCCATTCTCATGAATGTACCCTCTAAATATTTCTATTAGCTATAGAATGTGGGTGATTCAGCATTTTTCAAGTAGTATTTATTGATGCTTGAGGAAATCGCCTAATTTCATGGGCTTGCCAAACAGATACCCCTGACCGATATCACAATGATTCTTTTGCAGAAAATCCAGTTGCGCCTGAGTTTCTACGCCTTCCGCAACCACCTTTAGCCTTAGCTTATGCGCCATGGCAATCACCGCTGCGGTAATGGCGATATCATCCTTATCATTGGGAATATCAGTAATGAATGAACGGTCCACTTTTAGCGAATCAATCGGCAGCCTCTTCAGATAACTTAAGGAAGAGTAACCGGTACCAAAATCATCAATTGAAATTGAAATGCCTATATCCTTGAGCTGCTTAAGCACACTGATGGCATGCTCCATATCATCCATTAACAGGCTTTCAGTGATCTCCAGCTCAAGATTAAGCGGGTTAAAACCGGTACGATCAAATATTGCCTGTATCATTTCTAATAAATTGGGATCGCGAAACTGACGTGATGACAGATTGACTGCCATTTTTGGAATCTCCAGCCCCTTACTTTTCATCGTGCACCATTGAATACATGACTGCTTCAGGATTTTCCAGCCAAGCGTAATAATCAGGCCTGTTTCTTCCGCTACCTGAATAAACTGATCCGGAGACAAGATGCCACGTTCTGGATGATTCCATCTGACTAAAGCCTCAACCCCAACGAGCTCACGGTTCTTAATCGAAACCTGTGGCTGAAAATAAATTTCAATCTGATCTTTATCCAGGGCCATCCTTAATTCATTTTCAATTTCCAGATGCCGGGTGGCTTTGGCATTCATTTCATCGGTGAAAAACTGATAATTATTTCGACCCTGAGATTTTGCCCTGTACATGGCAAGGTCAGCATTTTTTAGCAGGATGTCAGCATTCAAACTATCTGCAGGCGCCATGGTGATGCCAATGCTCGGTGTAATAATAATTTCATGGCTTAATAAACGAATCGGTTTATTCATGATTTGTAGAATTTTTCTGGCAACCAGAGTCGCACCTGCAACACCGTCAATATTAGTTAATAGAATAACAAACTCATCACCGCCCATGCGAGCCACTGTATCCTGATGCCGAACACAATCTCTTAATCGATCAGCCACATTCATTAACAGGGCATCACCCACATCATGCCCTAAAGAATCATTAATACGTTTAAACTGATCTAGATCGAGATATAAAAGTGCCGCATCAAAACGACTGCGTTTAATATTTTTCAGAACCTGTTCAATACGGTCTCTGAATAAAACCCTATTAGCCAGACCGGTTAAACTATCAACATAGGCCAGTTGTTCAATTCTGGATTGCGCATCTTTAAGCCTGGTAATATCTTCACCCACTGCAACAAAGTTAATCACTTCGTTCTGTTCATTCTTGATGGGTGAAATAGACATTAGGGAACTGAATGTTTCTCCATTTTTTTTCTTCGTGGACACCTCTCCCTGCCAGGCATTACCAGAAACAATCACTTTCCAGACTTCTGCAAGCTCACTGGCCTTAAAACTGGATGAACGTAAAATTTTTATATTTTGATCAATAATTTCATCTGCAGCATAACCGGTTAATTCGCAAAACTTCGGATTAACATACTGAACCATGCCCATCTCATTAGTAATCACTACAAGAGTCGCGCTTTGTTCTACCGCGCTTGATAAAAGTTTAAGCTGGTGATCCTGATGACGGAGATCAGTATCATCAACGACGCCGATGACTGTTCCGTCATATTCATCTTGCTCATCAAAAACAGGAGACAGGGAAATCCTCACATAAATACCATGACCCTCTTTATGCAAAAGCTCCAGTCCTCGACTGTAACTTTTAATTTTTGCATACTGAATCAGAAGATGTTTCCAGACAGTGCTTTCTTTTTCGGACATAAATTTAAAGATATTTTTATGCAGCATATCTGCAACTTCATAGCCCAGTAAATCAGCCATAGCCTGATTAACAAACGTTGTATTGTGATGCTTATCGACCAGCCAGACCCCTTCATGCAGACCTTCAATTAACTGATGATAAAAATCATGTGTTTGTTTTTTTTTGCCCATTATCCCTGTCACAAATGAAGTGATTTCGCTGTGCGCAGCCACCAGTAAATTATTATTTAGTGTTATAAATCTAATAATAGACAGAATAAACGGGAATTGCTGATAAAGCGGATAAACAGAATTGAATTAATCTATTGTTTTATTTGTAAATTTTACGTTGAAACAGATCCGTACGACGACTTACCAGACGATCCAGAAACAACAGGCCATCAAGATGATCCAGTTCATGCTGAATCGCTCGTGCTTCAAAACCGCTACTGGTGATTTCATGTTTTTCACCCGTCTCATCCATATAGTTGAGAACAATACGTTCAGCTCGAATCACATTGCCAGTAAAATCCGGCACTGACAGGCAACCTTCACGTCCCATTGCCATACCATCCCACTCGGTTATTTCGGGATTGATCATAATCATGTGACCATGATTCTCACAGGGCTTCTTCATGTTCGAAACATCAACAATCACGACCCGCTGATGCACATTCACCTGAGGCGCAGCGATGCCCACAGCACCCGGACCAGACAACCGGGTTTCTTCCAGATCACGAATAAAAGCCAGTAGCCGCTCATCTACCTGCTCAACTGTTTCTGATAATTTTTTGAGCTGCTCACTGGGATAAGCAAGAATATCCAGAACCGACATATTAAGCTCGCAATGTGTCGATTTCTGTCAGACTGATTTCGATATCATCAGCCAGGTTTTTAATGGCATTCCGTAAAGCCTCTATACCCTGCTGGGCATGTCCTTCAATGGACATAATATAAATTGGCTGTTCAGCACTACCGCCCACTGCAGTTTCCAGATCAATAATATTCAGTCCTGCACTGGCTAGCAGGCTGGTGACCTGGGCGACGATACCGGTTCGATCAGCACCATACACCGTGATATGCACATCTGGCTCAATATGCCGGGGCGATGCAGGAACATCTTCATCCAGATGCAAATGTAATTTCATTCCATCCACAACCGGAGCCAGTACTGTTTTTAAATCCGCCGATGCATCGTGACCAACACGTAACATAATGGCGAAGTTACCACCCAGACGCATCATCGATGCCTCGGCTAACTGACAGTCTGCTTCAAACAGTAATTTTGATACTGCAGCAACGATACCCTGCTGATCAGCACCCACCAGCGTTAACACACTCCAGTTCATCTTAATCCTCCATCCAGATCAAGCTTGCCATTCGCCCGGTATTTACTTCGCGACGATAGGAATAAAAACGTTCACTGTCTGTATAAGTACAGTAATCACCGCCACTCACTGAGACAACACCTATTTTGTTTAATCTTATTTTTGCAATCTGATAGATATCCACAAGATAATGGCCCGGACGATTAGCCCTGAATGCCAGCTCTGTATCTAACATATCATTTATAAAAGCGTCCTTTACTTCCTGACCCACTTCAAATGCATGTGGCCCAATCGCCGGTCCCAGCCAGACAAGAATATTTTCAGCCGGTTCCTGCATCGCATGAATTGTTTCTTCAATCACACCCGCCAACAGACCTCGCCAGCCGGCATGAGCAGCCGCCACTTTTGTACCCTGACGATTGCAGATTAATACAGGCAAACAGTCAGCGGTAAGTACTGCACAGACCCTGTTTTTCTGATCACAATATGAAGCATCTGCCACAAGGGATTCAGATTTGCCTGCCGCATTAACGACAGTTACGCCGTGCACCTGATCGAGCCAGAGAGGTTGTGCTGGTAATGCCAGTTGCTCAATGAGTAACTGACGATTTTTCTCAACATCAAGCTGATTATCTTTTACATGGCTGGCAAGATTCAATCCTGCATAATGACCCTGACTGTATCCCGATATTCTCGTGGTGGTAAAGGCCCTGATATTGTCTGGCGCTGACCAGTCAGGATAAACACATTCAATCGAAATCATCAGATTCCATTTCGGCAAGATCTTCTTCCATTAATGCCAGAAGATTTTTCATATCTTCGGGCAACTTAACTTTCCAGTAGACCTGTTTTCCTGTTGCGGGATGAATCAGTCCCAGACGACCGGCATGTAATGCCTGACGTTGAAAATCTCTTAGCCCTGCTTTTAAAGCCTCACTGGCGCCACGGGGAAATTTTAGACGACCGCCATAAACTGAATCACCCACCAGCGGATAATGAATATGCGCCATATGGACACGAATCTGATGAGTACGACCAGTCTCCAGATTCACTTTAATATGAGTATGCCCTCGATAACGCTGAATCACCCGGTAGTGAGTTATCGCCTCTTTACCATCTTCTCTAACCGCCTGACGTTTTCGATCCCGTGGATTACGCCCGATAGGCTCATCGACAGTACCACCAGCGGTCATCACACCCAGTACTATGGCCTGATATTCACGATGCACTGTGCGTGCCTGTAACTGATCAACCAGGGATTTATGTGATTTAAGATTACGCGCCACCACCAGCAGACCGGAAGTATCCTTATCCAGACGGTGGACTATACCTGCCCGGGGCACCTCAGCCAGTGTTGAATCATGATGCAATAATGCATTTTGCAGCGTGCCATCATGATGACCTGCGGCGGGATGCACCACCAGACCTACCGGTTTGTTTATCACCAGAATATCATCATCCTCATAAACAATATCCAGCCTGATGTCCTGGGCCTTGCACTCGGTATCAAGTGGTTCTGAATCCAGGTGCAATTCAATAGTTTCATCACCCAGCATTTTATCTTTGGGCTTTGACTCTTTGCCATTCACCAGCACTTTGCCCGATTTAATCCATTGCTGTAGACGATTACGTGAATAATCGGGAAATAAATCAACTAGAACCGCATCCAGTCTCTGGCGCGCATATTGTTCTGTGATTCTGGCTGTTAAAATTTCATCAGACATATAAGGTACTATTTATTGAACTTAGGTATAATTGGCTATTCTAATCAATATTCAAACAACCCGTAAGTTAATATGCGTCTATTACTCCCAATTATTCTATTATTCAGTTTGCTGACGGCAGGATGCAGTGATGATCCAACCAAATCTGATCCCTATTCCAACTGGACTGCTGAAGATTTTTACGATGAAGCCAAAAGTGCACTGGCTGCGGGTGAATTTCAGACTGCCATTACTAATCTTGAATCACTGGAAGCTCGCTTCCCGTTCAGTTCATATGCCAGACAGGCACAGCTGGATGTTGCCTATGCCTATTACAAATTCGAAGAAGCTGATTCGACCATTGCTGCCGCTGACCGCTTTATTCGTCTAAATCCCAGAGACCCCAATGTTGCCTATGCTCTTTATCTGAAAGGTCTGGCCAATTTCAATCGTGGTAAAGGCATTATGGAATCCTGGTTTCCGAGAAATCTCGCCGATCACGATACAAAAACCCTGCAAGATGCCATTCAGGATTTTTCAAAACTGGTACGTCAGTTTCCGGATAGTAAATACTCGGCAGATGCCTATAAACGACTCATTTACCTGAAAAATGAACTGGCAGAACACGAAATAAGCGTGGCTGAATATTATATCAAACGCAAAGCCTGGCTGGCCGCTGCCAGACGTGCACAATATACAGTGGAACATTATCAGCAAACTCAATCCAGCAGACGTGCGCTGGAGATCATGGCTCAGGCATACAAAGAACTGGGCTTAACTAAATTGCTTGCTGATGTTGAACATATCATTCAGGCCAATAAAACCGAAGCTATTGCAACTGCTGAAATTGAGACAGAAACACTGGAATCACCCACTATCTCTAACTAGAAACCATATCATCAGGATACAGAATATATCCTGATGATATTAACGATTAAATCGCATCTTCGTCTGTTTCGCCGGTGCGAATGCGAACAATTTTTGCTACCTCAGTAACAAATATCTTACCATCACCAATTTTACCTGTACGAGCCGCACTGGTTATTGCTTCAATACATTGCTCAACCCGTTCAGATTCAAGAACAATTTCAATTTTCACTTTTGGAATAAAATCGACCACATACTCGGCACCACGATACAGTTCTGTATGGCCTTTTTGACGACCAAAACCTTTAACTTCTGTTGCCGTCATACCGGTAATGCCCACTTCTGTTAGTGCACTACGTACATCATCCAGTTTAAAGGGTTTGATGATGGCTTCTACTTTTTTCATTCGATCCCCCTTGATTCGTATCTGCGCAATAATAGCGCAAAATCCTGTTAATGTGTTAGAGCTAGAGGATTATCTATACCCGGAGGTAATCGGGTAGCGTCTGTCACGTCCAAAAGCTCTACGGGTAATCCTGACGCCTGGTGGTGCCTGGCGACGTTTATACTCATTAAGTTGCACCATACGAATAATTCTGTGCACCGTCTCTGCATCAAAACCTGCGGCAATTATTTCCTCGCTCGATTTATCCCGCTCTACCGACAACTCAAGTATGGCATCGAGTACAGCATAATCTGGCAAACTATCCTGATCAATCTGATCTGGCTTCAACTCGGCCGAGGGTGGACGATCAAGTACTCGTTGTGGAATCACCGGTGACACATTATTACGATACTCACACAAACGATAAACCAGCGTTTTGTACACATCTTTGAGTGGTGCAAAACCACCGGCCATATCACCATATAAGGTACTGTAACCAACCGCCATTTCACTCTTGTTTCCGGTAGTTAGTAACATGCGCCCCAGTTTATTAGACAAGGCCATTAGAATCACACCCCGGCATCGTGCCTGGATATTTTCTTCTGTGGTATCTGACTCTGTATTTTTGAAAGACGTTTCAAGTGTATCGAGAAATGTATTAAATGCTGGTTCTATAGAAATAACACGATAATCCACACCCAGTATTTCAGCCTCAGCCTGAGCATCATCGAGACTCATTTGTGCGGTATAACGTGATGGCATCATCACTGCATGTATCTGATCAGCACCTAGTGCATCCACAGCAATAGCCAGTGTCAGTGCAGAATCAACACCACCAGACAGGCCTATTACTACGCCATCAAAGCCATTATTCGTGACATAATCTCGAACGGCAGTGACCAGTGCTTTATAAATGTTTGACTCTTCTGATTGCGGTTGATGAAAATCCGTATTAACCGATTCAATCATTCCATCCGAATTGAGCCGATAATGCAGTAATGCGGGTTCAAAATCGGGGCCACGTCCAACCAGCTCAGCATTTGCATCCAGAACAAGTGATTCACCATCAAACACCAGCTCATCCTGGCCACCGACCAGGTTAACGTAAAACAATGCCAAACCGGTTTCACTATTTCTCAACTTTAGATTATCAAGCCGTTCTATATATTTACCACTGTGATAGGGGGATGCATTAAGTACCAGCATAGCCTGTGCCCCCTGCTGTTTTGCGTCCTGCACAGGCTGATCTAACCAGATATCTTCACATATACTTAAACCAAAACGGATACCCTTTATATTAATAACGATGGGCGTATCGCCTGCGGTAAAATACCGCTTTTCATCAAACACGGCATAATTCGGCAAGGTATATTTATCATAAACACCCAGAATCTCGCCATCTCTTGCCCAGATAGCTGAATTAAATAAATTACTATTTATACGTCGAGGCGCACCAAAAACAATGTCAATGCCTTTAACGCTACTGACAATATCTTGCACGGCAAGATCATTCTGTGTAATAAATGAGTAACGTAGTAATAGGTCTTCAGGGGGATAGCCAGTGACTGCCAGCTCAGGGAAAACCACCAGATCAGCCCCTGACTGCCGTGCCTGATCAGACAGATCTATTATTTTCCGAGCATTTTCCTGAATATTGCCCACCAGAAAACTTTCCTGAACCAGGCATATTTGAACTGAATCAGCCATAATTACTAAATAATTAATTTAACCAAAGAATTACATTTTATCAGACTAAACCTTATAGTAACCCCTATGTTCAGAAATCTTTTTATTCTCATCATTATTATCGCCGCCATCTGGATTATCAGAAGCTTATTAAACTCGTCCAGAATTAGCCGTAAACAACCTGCCTTAAGCAAAGACATGGTGCAATGTGAACAATGTAAAACCTACATTCCTGAAGACGATGTGATTGTGATGGACAATAAGAATTTCTGCAGCCAACAACACATGCAGGACTGGTCAAACAGGAATAAATGAACCATGAGAGTATCAGCTGGTTCTCAGCCATTAAAAAACCTGAGTCAGGAAACCTGGCGTCAATTACGTCACTTTAATTTATATCGTCTGGTACTAGCGTTTGCTTTACTGGTTGTTTTTTACAATGCCTATTTAACTGGCTTCCTTGGTCGACACGACCCGGAATCCTTTCTTGCGACAGCGCTGTTATTTCTACTTAGTAGTTTTATTTTTCTAATTCTTGATCATAAAAAGACAACAAAATTAGAAACGCAAATCATTATAGCTAACAGTAGCGACATTTTGCTCATCACTTTAATGATGCATTACAGTGGCGGCTTAAGTAGTGGCCTTGGCATGCTACTGATTATTAATATTGTTGCTTCAGGTACTTTCCTGAAAAGCCGGGACTCTTTTCTGTTCGCCGCAATGGCGTCTATTGCAGTATTAACAGAGCATACAGTTGCACATTTAAACAATATTAGTCCGGCATCTTTATATTCAGCTGCCGGTATACTGGGCATAGTCTTTTTTGCATCTAATATGCTTGCCACTCTTCTGGCTAAACGCGCCAGAGAATCTGAAGCGCTCGCCAGTCAACGAACCGCTGACTTAATAAGCCTTGAAAACCTGAATGAAAATATCATTCAAAACATGCGTACTGGCATTATTGTGGTGGATGCAAAAGGCGAAATACTCATGGCCAATCATTCAGCTGAAATATTACTTGGTGAACAATCGCTAAAACATTCTCAAAATATCGAAGAAATTTCTCCTGATCTTGCTATCCGTTTTCACCAATGGTCTGAGCAACCCAACATGCATCATAACCCCATACCACAACCACATGGACTACCTGATATCCAGCCAGGATTCAGGAGCCTTAATAAGTCTTCAGAAAACATCGGTAACACACTTATTTTTCTTGAAGATGCGACCCAGCTAAACCAGCGTTTTCAGCAAATGAAACTGGCCTCACTCGGCAGACTAACAGCCAGTATTGCCCATGAGATTCGCAATCCTCTTAGTGCTATCAATCATGCTGCACAATTACTCAATGAATCCGAGCTTAATTCCTCAGATAAACAGTTAACTGAAATCATCAATACACAGGTGCAGCGACTGGATAAAACAATTAAAAATGTTCTGCAACTATCTCGTCAGGAACAAAGCACACCTGAAGTTCTCCCATTGATAGAATGGACTGAAAGATTCATAGAAGAATTTAGATCTATTCATAATCTAAGTCCCGGTCAACTTGTTTTCAGTTCAAGCATAAACAATCCTGTCATTTTATTTGACTCAAGCCATTTAAATCAGGTTATAAGCAATCTTTGCATCAATGCCATTAATCACAATGACAAACCATTATCTGAAATAAAGATACAGATAAACTGTGATTATGATGAGGAACAGAATCAGGTATACATTGATATCATTGACAATGGTCCTGGCATCAACGAACAACAGGCAGAAGAAATATTTGACCCCTTCTTCACAACCAGCTCACAGGGAACTGGCCTGGGTCTGTATATTTCAAAAGAAATAGTTGAAAGCAATAGAGCCAGAATTCGTTATCTGGACAAAAAACATATGGGTAGCTGTTTTAGAATTTATTTTCTTTCAGCATAAGGCTTATCCGTTAACTAAAATATTATATGTGTATTATAAAGTATAATAACTGGCCAATTAAAACTAATCTGAACCTGTAGACACGTGGAAAATAACAGCATAAAAAAAGCATTAATCATTGATGATGAGCCTGACATATGTCAGCTCGCCGAGATTACTCTAAATCGTATGGGATTAGAGACCAGATCGGCTAATGATATAAACACTGGAAAAAAGCTTCTTCAGTCTGAGTCATTTGATCTTTGCTTAACTGATATGAATTTGCCTGATGGAGATGGTATTGACCTGGTAAGTTATATCTCAGATAACTTCCCGAATATGCCTGTTGCGGTTATAACGGCCTATGGCAATATGGAATCGGCGGTACGTGCATTAAAAGCCGGTGCCTTTGACTTTGTTTCAAAACCCGTCGATCTTCAAATACTGCGTAACCTGATTTCATCCGCTATTAAACTGCCCAGAGAAACAGCTGAATCATTTAACCCTGAAATAACAAAATCACAAATACTCGGCAACTCTGCTGTTATTCAGAATCTACGACAGAAAATTTCAAAACTGGCCAGAAGCCAGGCACCTGTATTTATTCATGGGGAATCAGGCTGTGGTAAGGAATTAGCTGCACGCCTGATTCATGAACAGGGCGCTCGGGCAGAAAACCCTTTCATAGCGATCAACTGTGGCGCGATACCCTCTGAATTAATGGAAAGTGAATTTTTTGGCCATAAAAAAGGCAGCTTTACCGGTGCTGCTTCAGATAAAGAAGGCCTGTTTATGGCTGCAAATCAGGGCACTCTATTCCTTGATGAAGTTGCCGATCTGCCTTTGCATATGCAGGTTAAACTGCTTCGTGCCATACAGGAAAAAGCTATTCGACCTGTTGGTGAACATGAAGAGAAACCCGTTGATGTTCGTATACTTAGCGCCAGTCACAAGAATCTGGCTGAACTGGTCAAACAGGGTAAATTTCGTGAAGATCTGTTTTATCGCATTAATGTTATCGAACTGGAAGTCGCCAGTCTGAAAGACAGAACTGAAGACATACCTGTTCTCGCAGATTTTTTTCTTCAACAATTAAGTCAGCAATCAGGCCTTGTATCCATTCCCTCATTTACACCTGAAGCTGAAAAAGCACTCATTGAATACCATTTCCCGGGGAATGTTCGTGAACTTGAAAATATTCTGGAACGAGCACTGGCCTTACTTGAAGGAAATATAATTGATGTTGATGATCTACAGTTACCCAAAACAACATCTAATATAAAAGACGATACATCATCTCAAAACGCTCAATTAACATCTACTCAAGCGAGCGACCATGATAAAGCCATCATTCTAAAAGCGCTGGAAGATTCAAAGGGAAACAAAACCGCCGCTGCAAGAAGCCTTGGGCTTACCAGACGTCAGTTCCGTTATCGCCTGGAAAAGCTTGGCCTTGAGTAAATCGGCTAATATTTTTTAAAATTTGATAGAACAACTGAATAACGACCAAATATAAGAATATTCTAATTGGCCATTTATTACATTCTGGCCATATTTTCTGGCCATTTTGGCCAGATTGTCCACTTTTCAATCATCACTGGACAATCAAAATAAACCCCAAAATCAAACTATCCTATTGTTTTAATTAGAAATTTATAATATCTGCGAAAGTTGGCACATCACCTGCAACATAATCTACAACCTCAACAGAGGCAGCTTTTTAAATCTGAGCTATACAAATAACTCAGAATAAAAACAACACACTAACTAACTCTCGGGAGAGATTCCATGAAAAAAGTTCAACAAGGTTTTACATTAATCGAATTAATGATCGTAATCGCGATTATCGGTATCCTGGCATCAGTTGCTCTGCCTGCTTATCAGGATTACACAGTACGTGCAAAAGTATCTGAAGGCGCAATTTCAGCCAGTGCTCTTAAAGTGGGCGTAACTGAAATGTTTGCTGATGATGGCATGGCTGGTATTGCCAGATATTCAGTTGTTGTTGCTGGAGATCCAGGCATTCTAACTCAGAAAATCACTGCAGTGGCTGTTGACCCTCTTACTGGTGAAATTCAAATCACTATGGGCGGTATTGCTCAGTTAGGTGCTACTAACCTTCTGGCATACATGCCTCAAATACAGGGTGCTGCTCTGGCTGATGGTTCTGCTGGTAGTATTGAATGGGTATGTAGTTCTAATCCTGCGGCTGGTATTGCTTCAGGTACCACAATCCCAAATAACTTCTTACCTGCGAACTGTCGTGCTTAAGATTCTCTAGAATCTGAACGACGAAAGGGGAACTCTAAGGAGTTCCCTTTTTTTATGATCTGGTTATAAAACTACTTTTCTCGACACTTGCATATCCACTTAACAATCAACTATATTTGCATCGTTAATTTAATAACCATGGATACTGAATTGTGAAAACTCGACTAATTGCTGCAGGTTCACATTTTTTAGTCAGTGCTTT